>JAIRZX010000522.1 GCA_031267005.1 Deltaproteobacteria bacterium | reverse complement strand
CGCAGCCCCCGCCCAGCCCCACGTTTCCGCCGCCGTAGATGTCGGAGTCGGAGTTAATGAGCTCCTTGTACCAGCCCGGCCCCGGGCAGCCCAGGCGGTAGCCGCGGCGCACCACGGGGGTGAAGTTGAAGGCGAAGAAGACCTCGTCGGCCGGGTCCTTGGCCTTCCTCAGGAAGCTCACGACCGTGGAGTCGTTGTCGCGGAAGTCTATCCACTCGAAGCCGCGCCAGTCGTAGTCGAGCTCGTGCATGGCGGGCTCGCTCCTGTACAGGCGGTTCAGGTCGCGCACGAAGGCCTGGAGCTTCGCGTGGGCCGGATCGTCCAGGAGCTGCCAGGAGAGCTGGGTGCTGTGGTCCCACTCCCAGATCTGGCCGAACTCCCCCCCCATGAAGATCAGCTTCTTGCCCGGCTCGGCGAACATGTACGCAAGGAGGAGCCTCAGGTTCGCGCACTTCTGCCAGCCGTCCCCCGGCATCTTGTCCCACAGCGACTTCTTGCCGTAGACCACCTCGTCGTGGGACAGGGGCAGGATGAAGTTCTCGTGGAAGGCGTACAGGAGCGCGAAGGTGAGCCTCTCCATGTTGTAGCGGCGGTAGACCGGGTCCTTTTCCATGAAGCCCAGCATGTCGTGCATCCAGCCCATGTTCCACTTGAACAGGAATCCCAGCCCGCCCAGGTGCACCGGGCGCGAGATGGCGGGGAAGGCGGTGGACTCCTCGGCGATGGTGGAAGCCCCGGGGTAGAGCTCGTAGAGCTTGGTGTTCAGGGTCTTTATGAGTTCCAGGGCTTCCAGGTTCTCGCGCCCGCCGAAGCGGTTGGGGATCCACTCGCCCTCCTTGCGGGAGTAGTCGAGGTAGAGCATGGAGGCCACGGCGTCCACGCGCAGGGAGTCCACGTGGTACTGGTCCACCCAGAACAGGGCGTTCGCCACGAGGAAGTTCTTCACCTCGTTCCTGCCGTAGTTGAAGATGAGGGTCCCCCAGTCGGCCTGGGCCCCCTGGCGCGGGTCCTGGTGCTCGTAGAGGTGCGTCCCGTCGAACCACTCCAGCGCGAAGGAGTCGCGGGGGAAGTGGGCCGGGACCCAGTCCATGATGACGCCGATCCCCTCCTGGTGCAGGCGGTCCACCAGGTACCGGAAGTCGTCCGGTGTCCCGAAGCGGGAGGTGACGGCGAAGTAGCCCGTCACCTGGTAGCCCCAGGAGGCGTCGAAGGGGTGCTCCGCCAAGGGCATGAACTCGACCCAGTTGAAGCCCAGATCCTTCAGGTACGGAACGAGCTGGTCCGCTATCTCGCGGTAGTTGAGCCAGCCCCCGTCCTCCTTGCGCCTCCAGGAGCCCAGGTGCGCCTCGTAGACGCTCATGGGCTCGGCCAAGAGGTCGCGGCGGCCGCGGCCCTCCATCCAGGCCCCGTCGCCCCAGCGGTAGCCCGCGAGGTCGCAGACCACGGAGGCGGTCTTCGGCCTCTGCTCCATGCGGAACCCCATGGGGTCGGACTTCATGAGCACGGTCCCGTCCTGGGCCGTTATCTCGAACTTGTAGAGGTCCCCCGGCTTGAAGTAGGGGGCGAAGATCTCCCAGACTCCCGAGGAGCCCCTGGGCCTCATCTGGAGCCGCCGGCCGTCCCAGGCGTTTAAGTCGCCCACCAGGGCCGCCTTCCTGGCCGAAGGCGCCCAGACCGCGAAGACCGTGCCGTCCACCCCCTGGTGGACCACCGGGTGGGCCCCGAGCTTGTCGTAGACGCGGTAGTGGTTGCCTTCGTTCCACAGGTACAAATCGAGCTCGCCCAGCACGGGCTGGAAGCTGTAGGCGTCCCAGAAAACGGACACGTTCCCGCCCCCGAAATCGGCGCGGACCTTGTAGGGCTTGTACTCGTAGTCCCCGAAGTGCCACCCCTCGAAGAGCCCCGAGGGGCCGGAGGGGGCCGGGGGCGGGGCGTCGGCCGGGTCCCCGCGGGGGGCGGGAGCGCCGGTGGCCGACCAGTAGCCCGCAGGGGTCCCGCGGGACAGGGACACCCGGCGGCCGTCCCCGAGGACGAGGTCCGCTCCGCTTGCCGGAGGCGGCGGCGGGGGGGAGTGCTCCACCGAGGCGAGCTCCAACTCGCCGTCGGGCAAAAGGGCCGTTATCCTAAGCGCCCCGGGCGCGAAAACCCTGAAGAGGACGGCCGATTTCCCGTCCTTCAGCTGGGGCCTGGCCCCCAACACGGAGAAGGGGTCGCTGACACCGCCGGACAGGAAAAGATCCGTTAAAGAATCGGGCATCTTAAGCCTCCCTTCCCTGCGGCTTACGGGCGCCTTCCGGGCGTCTGCCGGGACGGCGGCCGTCCGCCTGCGTATTAGGAAGCCGAATCCCAACCGAGAGGGCGCCGGTTCCTTGATTCCACGTAATAATAACATATAATAGCCTGAAAAGAGAATGCCGCCAGGGAGTTTACGCTTCGCCCGCCCCGAAGCCCCGCGCCGCCTTCGGCCTCCCGCAAGGCTCGCCCCCCCCGGCGAGGCGGAAGCGGCGGTGACGCCGGAAACCGGCCAGCCAGGCGGCTTTCGTGACGACCGGACCGGACGGGCCGCGCCCCTGCCGGCAAGAAGGCGCCGCGAACGCTCCCGTCCGCCGGCGCCCGACCGCAAGGTCTTGGGCTGAACCGGAACGGACTCACAGCCGCAAGGCTCGCCGACGACGACTGGGCGCCGACCGCCGCAGGCGCTTACGGGGTAGTCGCCGGAGATGCGGCGGAAGAAGCCCCGCCTTCCCCCCCCTCCTGAACCGCTTCCCGTCCCCTTCATGGGCATTGGCTGTGGCCCCCCGCCGGGTCCTCCCCCGGCCTTGCCTGAACCTTTCCGGGGCGCTTCCCGGGCCTTGGCGGGCCCCCGCCGGGTCTTCCCACGGCCTCGGCGGAACACTCCCTGAGCGCTCCCCCGGCCTCGGCGGAACACTCCCTGAGCGCTCCCCCGGCTTGGGCGGAACACTCCCTGAGCGCTCCCCCGGCTTGGGCGGAACCCTCCCTGAGAGCTCCCACGGCCCTAGGCGGAACCCTCCCTGAGCGCTCCCACGGCCTAGGCGGAACCCTCCCTGAGCGCTCCCACGGCCTTGGCGGAACCCTTCCACGGCGCTTCCAGGGCCTTGACAGGCCGTCCGCGCCGCCTTCGAGTGGGCCCGGCTGCCGACAGCCGGCCGGCCCCCTTCGGCCTCGGGCGTCCAAAACGCCGGAGCCCTATGGCCGCCTAAGGCGGAAAAGCATTGCCGTCCTTGAACGTCAAGCCCGGCAGGGCCCGGCATCGCCATACCGGTCCAGCCGCGGCCCATCGCCGCGCGGCCCTCCCGACGGGGAACGCCCCCCGCCACGGGCCCCTCCTCCGGATCCCCCCCGCGAGCCTCAAACATATGAACACAGCGATAAACCTCCTCCTGGCCGCCTTCCTGGTGCTCCTCAACGCCATGTTCGTGGCGGCGGAGTTCGCTTTCGTGCGAGTGAGAAAGACCCGCCTGGAACTTCTTGCACAGGGCGGATCGGCGCGGGCCCGGCTCGCGCTGTTCGGCCAGAGGCACCTGGAGGACTACCTCTCGGTATGCCAGCTGGGCATAACGCTCGCGAGCCTCGGGCTCGGGTGGCTCGGCGAGCCGGCGGTGGCGAGCCTCATACGCGGCCCCATGGAGAGGCTCGGGCTGGGGTCCGAAGCCCTGACCGGCTCCGTGGCGTTCATGATAGGCTTCGGGCTCATCACCTTCGTGCACGTGACCTTCGGGGAGCTCGCCCCTAAAAACGTTTCCATCAGGGCGGCGGAGCGAACCGTCCTCCTCCTGGCCTTCCCGATGCGGGCGTGCCACGTCCTCTTCAGGCCTTTCGTGACGATCCTGAACGCCTCGGCCCAGCTGGTGCTGATGGCTATCGGCGCCGGGCGCTGGGCCTCCAGCCCCGCCTACAGCACCGAAGAGCTGAAGCTCATGATTGCCGAGAGCCGTGACGGCGGGCAGCTGGACGAGGTCGAGGAGCGGCTCCTGAACAACATCTTCAACATGGACCGCCGGACCGCCAGGGACATCATGGTCCACCGCACCAGGGTGGTCGCCGTGTCCGCGGACGCGAAGCCGTCGGAGGCGCTGGAGCTCTCCGCCGCCGCCGGCCACACACGGCTCCCAGTATACGACGGGGACCGCGACAACATGACGGGCTTCGTGCATTCGAGGGATCTCACCCGCCGCCAGGACCTCGAGCGCATCAGGCCTTTGGTCAAGCCCGCCCTGTACATCTACGAGTCGCTCGCGGCCGACGACGTCCTGGAGCTCATGCGCGGCAAGCGCTCCAAGCTCGGCATCGTCTGGGACGAGTACGGTAGCTACCTTGGCCTGCTCACCATGGAGGACGTCCTGGAGGCCATCGTGGGCGAAATCCAGGACGACTTCGACCTCCTCGAGGGCGAGGCCGTCCAGGAGCTCCCGGACGGCTGGATCCTGTGCCAGACGACGGTGTCCCTGGACGAGCTGGCCCGCCACGTTCCCCTGAAGCTCGCCTCCGACGCCGAGGAGAGCTACAGGACGCTGGCGGCCCTCCTGGCGGGCAGGTTCTCAGAGACCCCACGCCCCGGCGATTCCTGGACCGGCTACGGCGCGGAGTTCGTGGTGGCGAGCGCGGACGGCCCTGCGGTCTCCAGCGTCCGGGCGAAAAGCCTGCCCGAGGAGAACGCGGACGCCGCCTCAGCCGACAAGGGGGACAAGGACAAGGAGGGCGGCTGAGCGCCGCGGCCTCTGCCCTGCCGGGCCGCGCCCCCGCTCGCCGCCGGGCCGCCCGCCCAAAACTCCGCCGCGGACAGGGCCGGGGGCTTCTCGGCTGGCCTCGCCTCAGAGTCACAGAGACCGCGCCTTCCCCGTTTCGCCTCACCGGGCCGCGGTCCACGTTCCGTTTTCCCCGCTCCCCCTCTTCGAATACCCCTACCCGAGCAGCTTTCCTCCCAGCCTTCCGCAATCCGCCTTCTCCGGCCCGCTTTCCGGGCCCTCCTCTCAATCACGTCATGCCCGAGCCCCCTCTCCGCGCCGCCTTACCCTTCCACCTCATCCAAATTCCCAATTTCCCTCCCCTCCCCTACCATCTCATCTCATCTCATCTCCGCCTTCCCCGCTCCAGCTTCCCCGGTCGCCCTCTCCCCGCGCCGCCTTACCCACAATCCGCATTGCCTGCTCGCCCAAGCCGATACGCCTTTCCGAATCCGCCTTGTCCGGGGCCCCTCCCCTCCCTTTCCCTGACGCTTTCCGCGAACCAGCCTTTCCAAATCAGCCTTTTCAGGCCAGCTTCCCTGATCCGCATTTTCCAGGGCCGCTTCCCGATCCGCCTTGTCCGGGGCCCCTTCCCCCGGCCTCTTCCCCGGCCCGCGCCGGGATGGAAGGGCCGGGGCCGGGGAACTGTCCCCGCCCCGCCAAAAAGAAAACCCCCGGAGGCTCATGCCCCCGGGGGTTTTCCATAATGCCGCCAAGGCCGTCCGAGGCGGGGCGGGGCGGGGCGGCTGCCCCACTCAGGCTGGACGGGCTAGAACAGCCCGCTTCCCGACCCCTCGGACACGTTGAAGGGGGAGTCGTACTCGGCGCCCCTCTGGTTGCCCTCTTCTATCTCGCCGCGCGCCAGCATGTCCTGGTACTGGGATATGTAGGTGAAGGCGCGGGGGTGGTAGCCGGAGTCCGGATAGGCGCGGATGAGCCCCCGGAACCTCCGCATCGCCGCGGCGTAGTCCTTGCGCTTGTAGTAGTACTCGCCGATGTAGAACTCATGTCCCGCCAGGCTGTTCATGGCCTCGGCCACCCGGGCGTGCGCCATGGTCGCGTAGCGGGAGTCCGGGTAGACCTCCACCAGGTAGGCGAAGTCGTTTATCGCCTGGATGGTGGGAGTCTGGTCGCGGTCGATGCCGTTCATGCGCTGGAACCAGCACATGCCCTTCTGGTAGAGGGCGTAGGGCACGGCGTCGTTCATGGGGTGGCGGTCGGAAAACGAGTCGTATGCCCCGTAGGCCTCTATGTACTTGGCGTTCAGGTAGTAGGCGTCCCCGAGCCTGAGCTCGGCCAGCATCGCGTAGCGGCTCTGGGGGTACTGGTCCTTCAGCTGCTGGAATAGCTGGGCCGCCTCAACGTAGTCGGAAGCGTCCAGGCGCTCCTGGGCCCGGAGGGCCAGATCCGCGTCGGCCTCGATGGCTCCGTCGCCCGGCCCCGGCATGGAGCTTCCCCAGATCCTCGCCCAGAGTCCCTTGGTGGAGCCGCATCCCGAAAGGCCGATGGCCAGGACGAGGGCCAAGGCCGCCGGGACGAGAAGGCGGCGAGCGGCGTTCGCCGCCCCCGGCCTCACAGGAGCTTCTCCAGCTCGGCCTGGAGGTCGGCCTTGTCCTTGTGGCCCAGGATCCTGCCGGCCTCCTCCTCGCCCCTGAAAACGATGAGGCAGGGGATGGAGCGGATCCTGAACTGCGTGGCGGTGTCGCCGTTCTCGTCCACGTTTATCTTCGCGAACTTCAGCCTGTCCTTCATCTCCCCGGCCAGCTCGTCCAGGACGGGGGCCAGGGCCTGGCAGGGCCCGCACCAGGGGGCCCAGAAATCGACCAGGGAAAGCGGGGTTCCCTGGACGAAATCGCTGAAGGTGGCATCCGTTAGGACCGTTATGTTATCGCTCATGCGTCGCTCCTTGGATTCAGGTTTCGCCGCCCGGCCAGCGAGGGAAAAGCCCGTTAAGGCCTGTCCGCAGGGGCGGCCCCGCACCTAGGGCGGGCGCCGGGCAATCGGGCTTTATGCAGCAGTTTAACGCCCCTTGGGGTTCTGAGTCAACAAGAATCGGGGAAAATTAGCCACGGGAGGTTCCCCTGACGGATCGCCTGGCTGAAAAGCGGACGGCGGGCCCGGAAAACCCCGCAGGTATATGCAATAATAGCCAATGAGGCAACGGTCCGCGAGGCCGCCCGTCAAGGAATCCCGCCTCCCCTCCTTTCGGGAGGCGAAAGGCGGTGTTCGCCCGCAAGGCCGCGGCCCCCCGAAAGGGATTCGGACTCGGGATTGCGGCGCGCGGGCGGAAGACTTGCGAGGCCCGGCCGCAACTGGCGCGCTTTTCGCCCCTAACCGGGAAGGGCCGGGGTTTCCTGGCGATCCGGACAGTCAGCTCCCCGCGCTTTTTTGAGCCCCGCCCCATACCGTCCCCTGTCCGGCCTTGACTGCCCTTGTCCGCAGGCCGGATAATCCGGCCGGCGCCGCCCGCGCCCGGCCCGTCCGGACCCTCCGGCGGCCCCGCCCCCCCGGAACCGCAAGCCAGCCGCCCGCAAGCCCGGCAAGAAGGCGAGCCGCAAGCCCGGCAAGAAGCGCCGAAAGCCCAACAAGGCACGAAAATGACCGCCGCGGACGTAACCTTATTCTCTCTGGGCATAGCCATCATGCTCGCCGGGGCGGCCGGGGCCTTCATCCCCCTTATCCCGGGCCTTCCCCTTAACTGGCTGGTCCTTTTGGGATACGGCTTTTGGAGCGACTGGGGACCCTACGGCTTCTGGACCATGTTCTGGAGCGGGTTGGCGGTGGCGGCCGGGCTCGTCTGCGACCAGCTCGCCGGGGCGATGGGGGCGAAGAAGTTCGGGGCCAGCAGGGCGGGCATGATAGGGGCCTTCGTGGGGGCCATCGTAGGGGTAATCGCGCTGAATATCCCCGGCCTCATACTCGGCACCTTTTTCGGGGCCATGATAGCCGAGATCCAGTTCGATAAGAAGGAGGCCAAGGCAGCCGCCGACTCCGGCCTGGGGGCACTTTTGGGATGCCTGGCCGGAGGGGTCTTCAAGTTCATGATCAGCATGGTCCTGACCGTGGCCTACATCTGGCTCGTGCTCGCTTACACGGCCCCCGCCCCCCCCAGTGACGGTAGGGCCGGAAGGGAGCCGGAAGGATTATGGACCGGGGGGGGCAAGGACTTAGAAGCTGGGGGAGCCGGAGGGATTGAACTGAGGGGCTTTATCCCCGGAAGCCCTCGCGGGAGAGGGAAAGCCCATTCCGGGCAGATCACCGGCAAAACCGTTCCTAGCCAGGGCTTCAAGCCTTGAGGCCCGGACCGGCGCCTTATTCGCCCCCGCTCCTTTCCTGGCCGCGCCATATTCGGCCCGCGCCTTTCCGCCCTCTCCCTTCCAGCACGAAGCTTTCCGGACCGGCCTTTCCGCGCGCTCTTGCCAGCCCGAAGCTTTCCGGACCGGCCCCTTCAGGCCTTCGCCTTTCCTGCCCGGCTTTTCCCGCGGAGCCTTCCGCTCCTGAGGGTTTTCCGAACCCGTTCCCGCCCTTCCGGCATCCGCCGCCCCCTTCCGGCGCGGTTGCGGCCGGGGCCCTGATATTCCCGGAAGCCCGGCCCGAATTCCCGGATGCCCCCGGACGGACCGCGCCGTTCCATTCCTCGGAAAGCGAGGGTGATTCACCCCGCCGCGACTAACCTAAGCCTTTCCTGGAGACCTCCCCCTATGCCACCCGACCGCAACACACTTTGGGACCCGCCCTTCCCCTTCCCAGCCGGCGCCATG
This sequence comes from Deltaproteobacteria bacterium, assembly GCA_031267005.1. Classification (GTDB taxonomy): domain Bacteria; phylum Desulfobacterota; class Desulfarculia; order Adiutricales; family Adiutricaceae; genus JAIRZX01. Next base: position 9,777 of record JAIRZX010000522.1, on the reverse strand, counting down.
GACCTTCCCCCGCGCGGGTGCATCGCGTCCACCCCGGCGCTTATGGCCGCGCTCCAGCGCGAGGCCCCTGAACCCCTGGAGTCCCAGGCCAGCGTCTTCATGATGGGGGGGACGTCTATCCTCCGCGGCAAGGACCATTTCCTGGCGGGCCCGGTCCTGGGCGCCCCGATGGCGGTCATGGCCCTGGAGATCCTCATCGGCGGCGGGGCGAAGAACGTGCTGTACGCCGGCTTCGCGGGTTCGCTCGCGGGGGAGCTCAAGGCGGGGGACCTTTTCGTGCCTTCCTCGGCCTTCTCCACCGAGGGCACCTCCGCCCACTACCCGGCAGCGCTCGAGCCAGACCCGGATCTCCACGCCAGGCTCGCGGGATGCCTCCGGGGGGGCGGCGCGGCCTCGCGGGGCGCCGTGTGGTCCACGGACGGGCCCTTCAGGGAAGTGAGGGAGCTCCGGGACGCCTTCAAGGCGCGGGGGGCGCTTGCGGTGGAGATGGTCGTCTCCGCGCTGTTCGCGGCCGCCGGCTTCAGGGGGCTGGCCTTGGCCGCCGCCCTGCTCGTCACCGACGAGTTCCTGCCGGACGGGAGCTGGCGGGAGGGCTTCAGGGACCCTGGCTTCCCCGAGGGCCTGGCGGCCCTCTCCAAGGGCGTCTGGAGGGCCTTCGTGTAGGGCGGCGGACTTCCCTCTCCCCGCCTGGCCGCCCGGCCCGCAAGGCCCGTCCGCGCCCCGGGCCACGGTCCCCGGGCCCCGGGCCGCCCCTGACGGGGAGGAGCTCCCCGCCGGCCAGGCCCCCCGCCGGGCAACGCTCACGCGTCCGGCACAGACTCCCCCCGGCCGGCCGCCCCCCCACAAGAACCCCTCACGGCGCACGCGCCCCTGCACCCGCTTCCGCAGCCGCTTCCGCCAGCTGCCGGTCAGCCGCCGTAAGCCCCGCCCTCTTCCGGTCGACACCCGAAGGCGAAGGACGGCTTTGTCGGGGAGGGCAGGGCCGGGCTAAGGCCGCCTGCCGGCCTTAAGCACGGGACGGCGCTCGACGGGCCGGACGCGCCAGTCATTCTCCTGAGGACGGGAGGGGCCCGGGGCGCGGCGCCCCGGACGGCGCTTGCCCGGTCAGGACCGTGAAACTCAGGGCCAGGGGATCCGGCGCAAGCGGCGTCCGTCCGGCACGGCTTCGGCCCGGAGCGGCGCAAGGGGGCGTCGGCCGGGCAGGAAATCTGCCCGCCGAAGCGCCCTGCCATCCGGACCGAGGTCCGCCTTAGCGCTTCCGGCCGCTTCCGGCCGCTTCCGGCCGCTTCCGGCGGAGCGCGAGGAGCCCGGGCTCCCGGGGCCCGTCCCGGCGGGTTCCCGAAACCTTTCCTGAACTGATCCGCTTTGTCCGGCCCGCAGGAGCCACCGCCCGCGGCCGACCCGGCGCCCCCCTGTCCCGGACCGGTTGCCGCCAGCGCCCGGCGGCTCCCGGCCGTGCTCCGCCCTTTCCGCAGTGCTCCGCCATCTCCGCCAGCTTCGCCCGTTCCGCCGCCAAGCACTCCCCGGCCCGCAGCTTGAAAAAACGGTCGAAGCCGCGGGAGGCTGAGAGAGGCGCCGGCTGCGCCGCCCATGCGTACAGCTTTCCCGGCCCGCCCGGAAACGCGGACGGCGGCGGGAGGCCGGATACAGCTGACATTTCCGCGCGTCCCGCGCTCCGCGCCGCATGGACCGGGTTAGTCGGCAAGGGGCGGAAACAGGCTCCGGGCCGTACTCTTCCGGAAAGGGCGAACTCCGGCGGCGGCGGAGGGAGAGGGAAGGAGAGGGAAGGAGAGGGAAGGAGAGGGAGAGGGAGGGAGGGAGGGGGAGAGAGAGGGAAGGAGAGGGAGAGGGAGAGGCAAACGGAAAGGTAAAGGAGAGGAAATGGAGCGGCGCGAACGCGGCGCAGGGGGCCGGGCGGGCGGACGGAGCGGGCGGCTGGGAAAGCGCGGAAGGCCGGGAGCGGCAGGAGGACGGGAACCCGGGGGCCCGGTAGCCGCGGCGGGATGGAGGAACACGCTCCAAACCGCCTGACGCGGCCGGGTTCGGGGATCTGCAGCGGGGCACCCGTGGCCTCGACGCCGTCACGGAGCCGTTCGGGAATGCCGCGGGCGCCTAGGTGACGGATCGGTTCAGGGCCATGAAGGTCCCCGAAGCGCCGGTTGCGGGCGGTGAGGGCCAGGCCAGGAAGAGCGCCTGAAGACCAGGGCCGCGAGGCCGCTGGAGAGAGTCGGACGCCTCGCGGAAGACCGGCGCCGGGGATATTTGTCCGGTCGGGGACTCAGGAGGCACCCTGACTCGGGAGGCACCCTGACTCGGGAGGCGCCCTGACTCGGGAGGCGCCCAGCAGGAGCTGCCGACGCGATGCCTTAACCAGCGGAACGCGGGCCAGCAGGGCAGATCGGGTAACTTCGCCGCCGGTTTAGGATTCCCCGCGCGCATGCGCTTCGGGAGCGGACGGCGGAAAACTCTGGCCTGCCGCCGCACCGCCCTGGCCCGGCGCTCCTAGCCGCGGGCGAAGGAGAGTCACTACGCCGCCGGTTGGAATAATTATAAACGATTGGAACGGACTGCCCGTCTGGGAGCAAATTTTCCGCGGCTGTCATCCTGTAAAAGACGCGGTAACTGCTCTCGATGGAGCTAAGCAAGCTCCAGGGAAAATACTGATTAACATGTAAATTTTGTATGAAATGATTACTGACGGTGCGGTCGGCGAACATTTGAACCGGAAAAAATTTATTGACGTTTTGAAAATGGAATGATATATAGTCTAAGAAATTAAAGGGTTCGAACGCCCTCCCCCCTGTTAACTGGACCCGAAAGACCCGCCTACGACAGTGCGCCGAAGAAAATTAAATCCCGAACAAGCAGCAGGAAACCTGCGGACGCCCGTTAACTTCCGGCGACAAAACCTGTATTCCGCAGGAGAACCGGCAACCCGCCTTGAACTCGCTTGCGGGCCGCCACGATCGTTTGCGGCGGACACCCGCGCCTCTCCCGCCGTCCGCCCGAGCCTCATTCCGGGCGCCTCCGGACGTCATGGCGGAGCCGCCCGGGAAGCAGCGTGGAAAGCCAGCCCCGACGTCCCGCCTCCCAGCGGCCGACCCTTCCAGGAGACTTGCCCATGAATGCCGCGCCCCGCGCTCCAGGGCCTGCCGCCGTCCGCGCCGGCTCCCGAGAAAGGGGGCGGAATCCAGGCTTCCGCCAGACGGGCCCAGTCCGGACCGGACCCTGCCGCCGGGCACTATCGGCCGGGACCTGCAGGGCCTTCTCGACCGCCGTTTTCGCGGCCTTCTTCTTCGCGTTCCTGCCCTTCGCCGGTTCCGCGCCCCACGCGATGGGCGCGGCCGCGGCCGCCTTCAGGACTGAAGAATACATTAAGGGAAACGGGCTGGACGGGGTGAACGCGGCCGCCGCCTACGAACTGGGCTACTCGGGGAAGGGCGTTACCGTGGGAATCCTGGACTGCGCGTTTTTTAAGGATCACCCGGAATTCAGTTCAAAAGTCTCAAACGGCGGGTACGTTGAAAAAATATTCGTCGTGGACGGCGACGACTGGCACGGAGTCCACGTGACTGGAACGATAGCGGCCGCGCTCAACCGCGAAGGGATGCACGGGGTCGCTTACGACGCGGACGTCTTCACGCTGGTCGCCCTCGGCACCCCGACAGCGGAGTATGCTGGCAAGGATGCCGCGGACGAGGCGTTAAAGTTTCTTGTCGGTTACGGCACGTTTATCCCCATTGTCAACAACAGCTGGGCACAAAATGGCGGGCATCTGGAAAGCTACGCCGGATGGGGCACCCAATTTATTGGTGCTTTGGAGGCTACCGCAACCCCCATGGCCGCCCTGGCGGAACGGGGAACCCTTCTGGTATTCAGCTCGGGCAACGAAGGGACGAGCTCGTCCGGCTTGCCCTCCGCTTTGCCGACGCTGGTGACGGGAGCAAGCCTGATCGGAGGCGGTTTCGGCGATTACGAAGATAACGTGCTCAATAATTTCGCTATACCGGATGACAATCTGCTCGCCCTTTCCCGTAACATGATAAACGTGGCGGCCTTCGACCCTGAAACGTACAACCCAACCGATGCCGCGGCAACCACGGCCAGAATTGACTTTATCCCCTCGTTTTCCAACACGTCCAACGGTTCGGCCCATTACACCCTTCTCGCGCCGGGCGTGGACATTTACTCGTCCGTGGGGCCTCCTGATTTCTACGAAAAAATTTCAGGCACTTCAATGGCGGCCCCCCATGTTTCCGGAGTGGCGGCGCTTGTCAAGGAAGCCTTCCCCTGGATGGACGGCAAACAGCTGGCCGACACGCTGCTTTCCACTGCCGCCCACCTAAACGACCTGGGCGGCCTGCCTCCGTTCCTGATCCAATTGCCCGAAGATTCGTCAGGAGACTACATGGTCAGCGTCACCATTCCGGATACGTTTATCGAAGACGAAGGCTATGATTTGGACGACGTGCTCGGCGGAACACAACTGCTCTCCGGAATTATCGCTGATTACGGAGAACAAATCGGACGCCTGCTGGAAACGTCTGACGTCAAAAACATTCCCTTTGATGAATTTACTGGCGCTATTGAAACAGCGCTGGACAATCCTGACCGCAACCGAGACCCCGCCGAGCTTTGGGCCCCAGCAGATCACGGCAAGCTTTATAACGTCCACGTCGTAACCGACGACGAGTACCTGTCGCTGTTCGGAATGGGCGTCGTAAACGCCGGGGCGGCCGTGAGGGGGCCCGCCTGGCTGGACGCCAACCGCATGAACGACGAGGACCTCGCTGAATACGCCTTCGGTTCCGACGCCGTTAAACAATACGCGATTTACGAAGTGGACACGTCGGGATACAGCAGCGTATGGTACAACGGCGTAGGGCAGGTGAAGACGACAGATACCAATTACCCGGTAGCGGCCACGGGCGGGATAGGGGCTCCCACGCCCTCCCACGATCCGTTTAACCGAGGCCTTGACGGTCTTGACGTGGGCCTACGCATGACCGGCGCGGGAAAGCTGACCCTGGCAGGCGCCAACACCTACCTGGGTCCCACGATAGTCGACAAAGGCGAAATCGCCCTCGGCCGGACCGGCATGGCCGACGGAGCGGCGAGCCTCGCGGGCGACGTGGCCGTTTCCGACGGGGCTGCCTTCAGCGGAAACGGGCTGGTGAAGGGAAACCTGACTTCGTCCGGGACCCTGGCCCCCGGACTCCCCGACGCTCCCGGAAGCAGCCTTACGGTCGGGAAAAACGTTGAGAACAGCGGGGTCATCCGCGTAACCATCCTGCGCGACGGGACATCCAACCGGCTCGTCGTCGGCGGGAACGCCGACGTCTCAGGCACGGCCGTGGAACTTTCGAACCTGGCGGGCGGCGCCATGCCAAGCGGCAGCTTCGACATCGTCACCGCGGACACCTTTAGCGGAACCTTGGCTCCGGCAAGCCTTACCGCCACGGCCCAGCAGGGCGTGACCCTGCTCCACACCTACGCGCTTGGCGTATCGGGCCAGGCCCTTCAGGCCAAGCTAGCAGGAAGCAGCGCGCTTCCGGGGGCCAAGGCCCTGTCCGAGGGATTCCTCGCGGGGACGGCGCTGGTAAACCAGGCGGCCGATCTCGCCGCCGGGCAGGGCATCGCCGAAGCGGTGAAGGCCGCCACGGCCGGCGCCGGAGGGGGCACCGGCTTCGGCGCCTTCGGCGCGGCTTCGATAGGCAGGATCCGGAACAACACCGGCTCGCACGTGGACTTGAGCAGCCTGTCGCTCACGGCCGGGCTGTCCCGGGGAGCTGAAACGGGCGCGGGACGGCTCACGCTCGGCGCGTTCTTCGAATACGGCAACGGCTCCTACGACACCTACAACTCCTTCGGCAACGCCGCTTCCGTCCGCGGGGAAGGCGACATACGCCATTTCGGGGGGGGCGCGTTAGCCCGCATGGACTTCAACGATTCCGGGACGGGACGCTTCTACGCCGAACTCTCGGGCCGCGCCGGGCAAGTACGCAACGAGTACTCCAGCGCCGATCTGAGGGACCCCGTCACCGGGCGCGCGGCCCGCTACGAAAGCTCCGTACCCTACTACGGCATCCATGCCGCACTGGGCTTCGTCTGTAACGTCTCCGACAGGGCCAGCTTCGATCTCTCCGGAAAGTACTTCTGGACGCGGCAAAAAGGCGACTCGCTGACGCTCTCCACGGGGGATCCGGTGAGGTTCGACGACGCCGACTCCTCCCGCGTCCGTCTGGGAGCGCGGATCTCGTACGCCGCGAACGACTGCGCGTCGCCGTACGCGGGCGCGGCCTGGGAGCGCGAGTTCGGCGGCGCGGCGCGGGCGGCCGCCAACGGCGTCCCCATCGACGCCCCCTCCCTGCGCGGGGACACGGGCGTAGGCGAGCTGGGCCTGACCCTGCGGCCCTCGCCCTCACTCCCCCTGTTCTTCGACCTTGGCGTCCAGGGCTACACCGGCAAGAGGGAGGGAGCGACGGGAGGCTTCCAGGCCCGCGTGGAGTTCTAGCCGTATCCCGCCGGGTTCCATTTTCCCCGCCCGGCAACAAAGGACAAGCGGAGGCCGAAGGCGTCACGCCTTGCCGCGGGCGCCTTCCCCGAACGCGCTAACCGCTCCCGCGACGCCTTCAGCTCCGCCGCCGCCGCTCCCGTCCGGGGCGACGGCGGCGGCACGCGCTCCTGCCGCGACGGCGGAGGCACGCGCCATTAAGGCGGGGCGGGCTCGCCCGGACTTTAACGATACCGGGCCGGGGCGCTTCCGCCTTGAACTCCCGGTCCGCGCCGGGCTACTCCGCGACGAGTACACGAGGGAGAACCGGGGCCACCCGGCCGCGCTCCAGCGCGGGCGCCGGAGCCCCTTAAGTCCAAGGCGAGCGTCTTAATGATGGGGGGGACGTCGAGCCTCAGCGGCATGGACCACTTCCTGGCGGGCCCGTTCACGGTGGGCCCCGACGGCGGCCATGGCCCTGGAGATCCCCCATCGGCGGCGGGTCGAAGAAAGCGCTGTTCGCCGGCTTCGCGGAATCGCTCGACGGGGGAGTTCAAGGCGGGGGACCTCTTCGCGCGTCCCCGGCCTTCTCCGGCGATGGCGCCTCCTACCGAAACCCGGCGGCGCTCGAGCCCGGCCCGGAGCCGCGCTCCAGCCCCGCAGGACGTCTGCGCGGGGCCGGCGCGGCCCGCAGACGGGCCCTCCAGGGAAACTGGGGGAGTTCCGGAACGCCTTCATGGCGCGGGAGGCCGCAGCGGCGGGGATGGCGGTCTCCGCGCCGTTCGCGGCGTCTGGCTTCAGGGGGCGGGCCTTGGCCGCCGCCCTGCCCGTTGCCGGCGAATTCCTGCCGGACGGGAGCTGGCGAGGGCTTCAGGGACACGGCCCGGGCTTCCCCAAGGTCCGGAGGCGCTCTTCAAGGGCGTCCAGCGGGCCTTCGCGCAGGGCTCCGGACTTCCCGCCTTCCTGCATTCCTGCATTCCTGCCCCGCAAGGCCTGCATTCCTGGCCCGCAAGGCCTGCATTCCTGGCCTGCAAGGCCTGCATGCCTGGCCCGCAAGGGCAACCTCCCGCGCTTGGCCCGTTCGCGCCTGGGGCCCCGAGCGCCTGGACTCCGGGCCATCCGCGTCGAGCGTCTCGCCGCGAGCCACTCGAGCCGCCGACGCCCGTCTGCCAAAAGCCTCCTTGGACGCCCGTTTTTACAACAGCTAACCGCCGCCCTGCGTCGCCCTCGCCGCTTTCAACCTCCGCCGTCATGCGCAGGGCTAACAGCCGCCCGGAAGGGGAGTTGCCTTGCCCGGCGCAACGGCCGCAGGAACCGGCGGCGGGGCCCGGACGGGCCTCAGACGTCGAACCCGCGCTCGACTTCCAGTATGAGTTCCACTTCGCCGCGGTGGAGCCTCGAACGAACGGCGATGTCCTCGACCTTCAGTCCCTCCTTGCGGAGCTTAAGGACCAGGGCCCGCACCTCGGGAGCGGCGGGGTTGGCCTTCTGGTCGGCAGCTGCCGAAGCGGAAGGGGGGGCCATGCGGCCCTCCCGCTCGATCTTCTCCAGCCTGTCGAGCGACTCCTCCACCGCGGCCTCTGTACGGGAGAGGACTTCGCGGTACAGTTCGAGCCTCGCGTCGAGCTTCTGCACCAGTTCCGCCGAAAGGGCCCTCTTGGCTTCGAGGTTCCGGGAGAAGGCAACGGATATGCTTTCCGACTCCGCCACGAAGCGCTCGATCGCCGCCTTCAGATCCTCCGGGACCGATTCGCCGGGGCCGGACGGCGGCCTCTTCCAGGTGCGCCAAAGGAGCGCGGCCAGGAGGAACACCAGGAATATCTCCAGGCCGGTCTGGAGGAGGATGACATCGTTTATCGAAAGCTCCAAAAGGTTCTGGCCCCCTTGCCGGGCCGGGGCGGTCAGACCCTCCGGTCCACCACCTGCTCCACGGGGGCGAGAAAGGGATCCTCGGACGCCTTCCTTGCCCTCTTCTTGAATGCTGGCTCGTACCTGGCGCGGTTCCTGCCGCCCGGATCGGGATGGACCGGGTTGACCCTCACCGCGCCCATGGTCTCGGCCACGCGCTCCACCGTGTCGCGGTGGAGCTCCCGGGCCTGCTCCAGCCGGAACAGCCTCGTCTGCTCCTCCCCGGCCTGGGCCTGGGCCGCCGTAAAGCCGTTTACGGCGGGGAGGTGCAGGTAGGCCTGGTTGAAGGGGTGGAGGGGCTGTGTCACCGGCGGAAGCTCCTGTGGGCGGCGGGCGGGAACTCTAACTTTCCGCAGCGCAATACTGCATTTTAATTATAACTCATTTTAGGATTATGACAATATCCTTCAGGTCCTGCGGCGGAGGCGGGGGACGGAAAGGGGCAAGGCTGGATAAAACGGCCTGGGCGAAAACGGGGGAGGGTCTGGGCGGGAAAGCCGGGGCGGAGAGCGGGGAAAGGGAAGGCAGCGGGCGGGAAGGCGCGGATGAAGGGAAGGCCGCGTGGCGGGAAGGCGCGGATGAAGGGAAAAGCCTCGGGTCGCGGAACCGACGCGTTCGCGCCGGAGGCGCCGCCCTCGAGCGCTTCCAGCGTAAGGGACGCGGCGCCCGGCAGGGCGGCGCGGACCGTTAAGCCTAGCGGGCCAGAGCTTCTTCGCACGCGCGGGCCGTGCCCGGAAGGTCGCGCGGCCAAAAGCCTCCCCGCCCGCGCGGGCCGAGCCCGGAATGGGGCTCGGTCCAGGGACTCCACGCCCGCGCTGGCCAGGGCCCGAAGGCCGGGCGGGCCCGAGGCCTCCGAGCCCGCCCGTGGCAGGGCCGGAAGGGCGGGCTGGTCAGGATCTCGGCGCCCCCAGGGACTTGATCTTCCTGGCCAGCGCGGCAACGCCGCAGACGGCGATGGAGATGAAGACCACGGTGGCCCCGGTGCTGGTGTTCACCGCCGGCTGGTAGGAAAGGGCCAAGCCCGCCTGCCCCGAGAAGAGCGACACCGCGAAGGCCGTCCAGAACATGCCCCGGCCTGAGCCGGCGGCCATCCTGCCGCAGGCGGCGGGGGCGATTAGGAGCGCGGAGACCAGGAGCACGCCCACCGCCTGGACGGCCGAGACCACCACTAGCGCCAGGAAGGCCCCGAAGACGTAGTCGGCCTTCGAGCCCCCCGCGTGGCCCGGCGGGGCCACGCAGGAGAGCATGAGGCGGTTGTACAGGAAGACGTAGAAGACGATCGAGAGGGCCGCCAGCCCCGTCAGGAGCCAGAGCTCGGGGTCCCCCAAGGTCAGGACGTCCCCCAGGAAGAAGCGCGTCACGCTCGACTGCGCCTC
>JAIRZX010000491.1 GCA_031267005.1 Deltaproteobacteria bacterium | reverse complement strand
GGCAGCCCGAGTCCTGCGGTGTCAGGGGCTAAGGGATTATCGGACTTGGCGGGGGGGGTGTCAAACGGAAATCGGGAAATAATGGAATTCGCCAGCGGGGGAGGCCTTTGGCCCGGCAGGAGGGGAAAGGCGTATCCGAAAGGCCACGGGGGGGGAGGTTCTAAGGAGGTGTAAGGCAGGTTCTCGGCAGGAGTCGAGGCGGTCTGGAGGCAGATGGCGGCAGATTTAGGAGGGGCGGAGAACTGCCGCGTCCACTCCGGACGCTCCGGGAAGAGTTCCCCGCATCCTTAGGACGCAAGCGCCAGGACGCAAGCGCCAGGACGCAAGCGCCGCCGCCTTTGAGCCGGAAAGGCGGAAAGTCGGTCGGTCTTGAGCTGTGGGCGTCCGCCGCGTATAATCATGTGCCCAGCGTGGCATTCCAGTTGCCCTCCCGCCGGGAACGGCCTTTTCTCCCCAACGAAGACTAAAGCTCCAGGAGTCCGGGACGCCGAACCCCGACTCGCTATGCCAGCTCTGTTTTTTTCCTGACGGGACGCCTCATAACGGGCGGCGCCTCTCCCCTGGCCGCTGACGCCTTTCGGAAGCCGCCTCGGCAGATAAAACTGAAGCGGCGTCATCCAGGAGCCCGCCCGGCGGCTTTTCCGTTCGCCTCCTCAAGCGAGGTGAATGGATGCGCCAACAAGCTATTTTTGAACGTCAGCGCGGCCTGGAGCCGCCGGAAGCTAAGGCGGCAAGGCGATGGCAGACGCGGCGGGCATGGAACAGGCGCTCAAAACCGAGGATTCCGGTCGAAGCCGCCTCGTTGCAGGCCCCGGCCGCGGCATCCCCGCGCCTGATTCCGGGAGGGCCCCAGGAGAGGCCTCGGGCTTCCCGGGCGCCTGGGACCCGCAACGGGCGGCGGGACTCCTGGAATGGTTCGTCATCCTCGCCGCCTTCGCGGCGGTGGCGGCCTCTTACGTCGTTTACATGGCCAGGCTTCCCGAGTACCTGAACTCCGACCAGGCGGCCGAGATCCTGACGGCCAGGGAGATCATCAGGCAGAAAACCCTGTTTTTGCGCGAATGGTACTTCTCCACGGAGATCTTCCTCGTCAGGACTTCGCTGTTCATGGCCCTGTGGGGGTTGGCTACCGACAGCTTCCTCGGCACCTACCGCCTGGCCGCCGCGACGGACGTGGCCCTCATGTGCGCGGCCTTCGCATATATGATGAGGAGGCTCGGGGCGGACGCCAAGGCCACAGTATTAGGGCTCGTGGTCTTTTTCGGTTCCAGGGGCTATTACAGCGGCCAGGGCACGGGGCTGGGCGGCTCTTCCTACGGCACCCTGTGCGCTACGGTGTTCGTCATATTGGGTTATTACGCGGCCGCGCGCCAGAAAAGGGCGGAGGCGGCCGACAGGCTCGCCCGCTGGGCCATACCTGCCTTGGCCTTCCTTTTCGGGATCTCAAGCATGAGGTTCCTGGCCGTGGTGCTCCTCCCGCTCCTCGCGGCCCATCTCGTTTCCAAGGTATGGTCCAGGCTGCCGTCGGGCTGGACGGGCGACCGCCTGCTCCGGGAGATCCTGTTCTGGACTGCTTTGTGCCTTATCGGATGGACTGTAACTTCGCGCCACGTGATGCCGTTAGGGTTCGGCCCCGCCGACTACAGCACCCCGGTGTCCAACGGCCTGGTGTACATAGCCCGCGAAAGCCTGCCCGAATTGCTGATCGAGTTTTTCCACTATAACCAGTTCTACACGGTCGTGGAGCCCTTCAGGCTCGCGTCGCTGGGCGGCCTGAACGGGGCGCTGTGCATTCTTTTTTTCACGGCCTGCGGCGCCGCGCTAATCCGGTGCGCCGGGCCCTTCCGGCCTGCCCGCAGGGCCGTCTTCATGTTTCTGGGCATCTCGCTCGCGGCGGCGACGCTGTCCCTTTTCCTGTTCCAACCCAGGATCAACTTGAGGATAAGGTACTTAGTCTTCTTGTACGTCCTTCTCGCCGCCGCGGCGGGCCTGGGCTGGCGCGACCTGAAGAAGGAGAGGCCCTTCGCGGCCGGTCTGTTCCTGGCCCTGGCCACGGTCTTTTGCGTCGCGAACTCCTGTTGGAACGTCAGGAACATACCTTCCGTAGCTCTCGACAGCGTCTCGCGGGTGGCCGTCCGCCACGTCCCGGAGACGGTCGCCTCCTTCGAGAGGCACGGCGTCAAGAGGGGATTCGCGCTGTTCTGGGACTCCGGTGTCCAAACGGCCGTCTCCGACGGGCGGATAGAGGTGTTCCCCGTGACAGGGGCCCTCAGGCCGTTTCGCTACCTCGCGCCCTACTCCGTCTTTTCGCATGACCGCGCGGGCGATCCCACGGCCTTCATCCGGGTCCGGCTGAAGCTCCCCCCCGAACTTGCCGAGCTTCCCCAGTTCGACCTCTCGAGGCCGGAGGTCCTGAAGCTGGCCTACGACGTGGATGTCATACCTGACCCCGAGTCCGACATAGAGATCTATTACTTCAGGACGAACCCCTTCACTTACCCGGAGGGGCATGATCCCAAAGCCGACCGGGAGAGGGACCTGGCCGATAAGGGGGGGGCTTGAGGCCCGCTGAAGGGCCGGGGCTCCCCCGCGGCGGCTCCGGGGCGCGGCGTCCGTTTGAGCCGGGGGGGCCGTGTCGGCTATAATCCTGACCGGCGGCGCTTCAAGCCGCAACCCCCCGAAGCAATCACGTTAGAGGACATCCGCTTGAGGACATCCTAAAGGAACAGGGATTGACCTGAATGGACGCGCCCAGCGCCACAGACGGGCCCGCGAGGAAACCCGGCGAGATTATCGACAGGGCGCTCACGGCCGCGTGCCTTGCCGTGACGGCCGCTGTCTACTTCCTCTATCTGGCTGACAGCGGCCTTCTGATGACTGCGGAACAGGCCTCGGATCTGCTGGCCGGCATGGAGATGCTCCGGCAGAAGACCCTTTTCATGAGCGACTGGTTCTACGCGGACGAGCTCTTTACCCTGAAGAGCCCGCTGTTCATGGCCTTTTCCGGGATCTTCCTGGGCGGTTCGCCCGTTTGGACCCTCCGCGTCTCGGCGGTCATGGAGCTGGCGCTGGAGATTGCCGCGCTCGCCTACATGCTCCGGCGCCTGGGGCTCCGGGGGAGGCCCGGCCTTCTGGCCGCGGCCCTCTTCTTCGGCGCCAGGTCCTACCAGTCCGGGCTCCTGTGCGGCATGGGCTTTTCCCGCGACGCCTCCTTCTACACCGCCCTATTCCTCACTTTCGGCTATCTGGCGGCGGCCCGGACCGGCGTGAGGCGCCCCGCGGAGAGGATCCTCCGCTTCGCCCTCCCCGCCGCAGCTTTCCTGTTCGGGCTCTCTTCGGCCGTCATGCTGGCGATACTATACCTCCCCCTCCTGGCGCAACGGCTGTGGAGGCTCATGGCGGACTGCGGCGCGGCCGGGGGCGGAGGCGGGGCAGAAGGCGGCAACGTCCCGCGCAAAGGGGAACTCCTGGGCGAAATCGCGCTCTGGAACGCCCTTTTCGCGGCGGGTTACGCCGCGCTCTTGTCATGGGCGTCCGGAAGGGGCCTGGGGCCGGTGCCCTTGACATCCGGTGAGAGCGCGGGTTTCTTTTACGCCGTAGCCGCGAACCTCCCGCATCTTCTCGGCCAGTTCGCGGACTCGACGTCGCTCGCGGCCGCGCGCGGCTCGCTCGCCTTCGCGTCACTCGGCTGGTACGCGGCCCTCTCTTTTTTCGGGCTGTGCGCCGTGACGCTCTGGAAGGCCCCGTGGGCCGCCGGGAAGGCCGCGGGGCCGACGGGGGAGGCCTTGAAGTCGCTGATGTGGTGCCTCGCCTCCGCGGCGCTCCTCATGTGCGTCCATTTGGAGAGCGACCGCTCCGACATCAGGTACCTCCTGTACATGTACCCTTTCGCGGCTATACTTTTAAGTTCCCTTTACGCCAGGCTCGCGGAGGACGGGAGGCCCGGGTCCGCCAGGCTCCTTTTAAGGTTTATGGCCTTCGCCGTGCTCGTGACGGGCGCCTCCAACATAGCGCTTCTCCCCCGCCTCGCAGGGGAGAACCCCAGCCGGGCAGTGTCCGCGCATTCCAGGGCGATAATGGGCTTCCTGCTCGAAAACAACGTCACCAGGGCCTACGCCCTGTACTGGGATTCCTACACCCTGGAGGCCTTGACCTCCGGCACGATAAGCGTCGGGGCGGTCGACGGGCGCATGATGCCTTACCTGAAGAACGCCTCCGTTAAGAAATACACTGAGGACGCCTCCGACGGGAGGGTCGCCTTCGTGTTTTCCCGGAAACCGAGGCCCTGGTCCGATCCGGCGCTGGAGTTCCAGGACGGCCCCCCAGCCCTCTTAAAGGAGGCAAAGGGTTATTTGGAGCTAAACGATCCCCAGAATCCCTTGACTGTCTACGTCTTCGACGGGAATCCTTTCACCTTCGACGCGGCGGCGGCGCGGGGCCCGGATCCGCCGCCCCGGGAGGGCGGAGAGGCTCAACGGGACGGGGGTTCGCCCCCAGGGGACGCGGGAGACTTCTCCGGGGATCGGGGCGGCTCCCCTGCCGCCGACTCGGACGGGACCGCCGGCCCGGCGGAAGGGCCCGGCGGGCCCCCAAGCCAAGGGTCCGAAATCACCGGGTCTGAAGGCGAGGCCGGAAGCGTCCCCGCTGGCGGGGACGGTCCTCCGGCGCCCGGTCCCGGAGGCGGTTCCGCCGCTCCGGCCCCGCCGGACGGCGCCGCCGGGGACGCCGGAGGCGCCTTAGTACCGCCGGAGCCGGAAGGCGCCGGAGGCCATGCCTCGGCGCCGGAGCCGGGCGGTAATCCTGAAACCTCCGGCGGGGCGCGGAGCGCACAGGGCGCAGGGTCCTGGCTGGGGAACTGATTTACGGCCAGTTTGGGCATACGAACGGCGAAACGGCCCCGCCATAGGCCAATGCCCCGCGAAACGGAGGCATGGCTCGGGGAAGGAGGTTCCAGGAGATGGTTCCGGGAAGGTACGTGAACCGGAGGCTCGGCTTTCTCGACGGCGCCTTGACGGCGCTGTGCCTGGCCGTGACGGCGGCGGCGTACCTTCTCTACGTCTTCCAGGACGATCTGCTCATGAGCGCCTCCCAGGCGTCGGACATACTCGCCGGTTTCGAGATGTTCAGGCAGAAGAGCCTCGTCTTAAGCGACTGGTACTACTCCACGGAGGTCTTCGCCCTCCGGAGCCCCATGACAGTGGCGGTTTTCGCCGCGTTCACGGACAACATGATCTGGGCCCACAGGCTTTCGGTCGTCTTCGAGCTGGCAGTTGAGACCCTGGCCATGGTCTACATGTTGAGGCGGCTCGGCCTGGAGGGGCGGCCGGGGCTTTTGGCGCTGGCGCTTTTCTACGGGGCGAGATCCTACCAGTCCGGCCTGCTTTGCGGCATGGGCTTCTCCCAGGACGCGTCCTTCTACTCGGCGCTGTTTTTGAGCTTGGGCTATTTGGCGGCTAAGTCAGCCAGCGTCCGGGGTAAGGCGGAGAAGGCGCTCAAATTCGCGCTCCCGGCGGCGGCGTTCCTGTTCGGGCTCTCTTCGGCCGTAATGTTCGCCGTCCTCTACTTCCCGCTTCTCGTCTGCGCCGCCGTCAGGGCCGCCGGATCCCCAGGTGCGGGAGGGTCCGAAGGGGCGGGCGGAGCTGTGGAGGGTGGGTCAGCAGGGGCGGCCGGATCTTCAGGGGCGGGAGGGCCCGCAGGGGCGGGCGGAGCTGTGGCGGGCGGGGAGGGCTCAGAGGGAAAGCCGGAAAGGCCGCCCGCGAGGGGGGCGTTTAAGGAGGTAGCCCTTTGGAACGCGCTGTTCCTGTCCGGTTACCTGCTGTTGAGCTTCCTCATTGCCTCTCGGGGCTTCGGCCCCTTGCTCTTTAACTCCGGACCCAGCGTCGGCTTCCGCGAGGCCTTGACGGTAAACGTCCCGCTCCTTTTCGGCCAGTTCGTGGACGGGACCCCTCTTTTGTCCATCAAGGGGGCGACGCTCATCAGGTCCTGGGGATGGGTGGCGGGCTGGTCGTTTTTGTTCTTCGCGGGTTACGCGGCCTGGATGACTCCGGGGGCGGTCAGGCGGGCCGAAGGCCCGGCGGGCGCCGCCCTCAGGACCCTTGCCTTTTCTCTCGCGGCCGTCCTGGTGCTGACAACTGTCACCCTGGAGCCGGGGCTGGTGTCAGTAAGGTACCTCCTGTACGTCTACGCGTACGCGGCCTTGCTCCTTGCCCTGCTCTACCGGGACATCGAGAGGGTGAACGGCGGGCTCGCCCGCCTGTTGCTCTTCTGCATAGCCTTTACCGTCCTCACGAACGGCATGAACAACATAACCGGCATAGGGCGCCAGATCGAGACTGGCCAGAGCCGGGCCTCCTCCAAGCACGCGGGGCAGATCTTCAAGATACTTGAGGAGAACGGGGTGTCCCGCGTCTACGCCCTGTACTGGGACTCTTACAACCTGGAGGTATTGGGCGGCGGGAGGATCAAAGCCGCAGCGGTAGACGGCCGCATGAGGCCTTTTTTGAGGAACGCTTCGATTTCAAACTACTCAGAGGACGTGGCGGGCGAGAGGACGGCCTTCGTCTTTTCGCGGAACCCGCGCCCCTGGGCCCTGGACTCTCTGAACCTCGAGGACGCGTCGCTTCTGGACTCCGCCGAAAAGACGATCCGGATAGAGGATCCCGACAACCCTGTCTTCGTATGCGTCTTCTCGGACAACCCCTTCACTTTCGACGCCTCGGCGCAGAGGGCCTTCGCCGCCCCGCCCAAGGACGGGGACCAGGGCATCGGCGGCCTCTGGACGGCTCCCGAGGGGAACGGCCAGGCCGGCGGCGGACACGGCCCCGACGGAGGCGCGGAGGGCCCCGGTCCCTTGGGGGTCGGCGAGGCGGGGGAGAAAGCGGGAGCCGGCGGGGCGGACGGCTCTCAGGCAAGCGGCGGGAACGGGTTCGAGGAGCGCGGGACCTCCGAAGGGGCCGCCGCCGGAAAGTGGCCGGACGGCGGAGACGCCTCCCGCTCGGGCCAGACGGGGGGCGGGGCCGATAGCTCGGAAGGGACCGGCGGCGGGGCCGATAGCTCGGAAGGGAAGGGCGGAGACGGCGGGGCGGAGCCCGCGCCTCCTGAAGGCCCCTCGCGGCGGGGGGGATGATCCCGTATGGCTGGGGCTTACGATATGCCTGGATCGGCTCCCGGTATCGCGCGGGACAGGTGGGGCGGGCGGCTGGACTGGCTCTTGATCCTGGCTGGCTTCGTTTCCGTGGGGTACTGCTACTTCATGTACCTGTACCGGACGGACGAGCTCATCCATGCCGACATAGCCACCGAGATCCTGACGGGTAGGGAGATGTTCAGGCAGAAGACCATCTTCCTGTCGCAGTATTACCACTCGACCGAGATGTTTCTTGTCCGGTCCTCGATGTTCATGGCGCTGTGGACGTTTTTGACCGACGACATGATAGCGACCTACAGCCTGGCGGTCGCGACCGACATAGCGCTGATGGCGTTTAGTTTCGCCTACATGGCCAGGAGGCTTGGCGCCGGGCCGAAGGCGACTGCTTTCGGGATCCTGGCCTTTTTCGGGTCCAGGACGTACGTGAGCGGCCTTTTCACGGGCATGGGCGGATCGTCCTACGGGACCATGTGCGCCACAGTGTTTATCGTTATCGGGTACTACGCGGCGTCCCGGCTCGGCAAAAGGAACCGCGTCGATACGGCGATGCGCTTCGTCCTGCCGGTTTTGGCCTTCCTCTTCGGGCTCTCCAGCATGCGTTTCCTGGCTACGGTTTTCGTTCCTTTAATAGCGGCGCACGCCGCCTCCAAGCTCTGGTCGAGGCTCCCCTCCGACTGGAGGGGGGACCGGCTCTTAGGCGAGATGCTCGCTTGGACGGCACTTTCCGCCATAGGCGCGTTTGTCACCAAAACGTTCATAGTCCCTTTGGGATTCGGGCCGTTCGAGTACCAGACGCTCGCGGCGAACGGCCTCGCCGTTATCTGGACAGAACACTTTCCCGAACTCATAAAGGAGATAGCGAGCTACAACCCCGCCGTCAGGGCTTTGGGCGGCTTCAGCCCCGCGACGGTCGCAGGGGCGACGGGGCTTTCGTGTCTGGGTTTCTACGCGGCATGCGCATGGGGCCTTGCGAGCACCACTACGGCAGTACGTCCGGCGCGCGTAGCCGTATACAGGTTCCTTCTCCTCTCCTTGGCAGTGGCAACTCTCGCGATGATGCTCCTATTTACGGACGTCAGGTTCATAAATCTCAGGTACCTGGTGTTCGGGTACGTCCTCATGGCGCTCGTGGCCGCCCTTTTCTACGAAGATCTCCTGCGGTCGAATCCCGCGGTGGCGCGCGCCTTCCTGTGCCTCTCGAGCTTTTTTTTCGCGCTGAATTCGGTTATGAACGTAAAGGACATCCCGGCCTATATCGCCTCTAACCCGTCACGGGTGGTGGTGCGCCACACTGCGGAGATTGAGGCCGCGCTCTCCCGGCACGGCATCAAGAGGGCCTACTCGCTGTACTGGAATTCCTCGGTGGAGACGGTCCTGACAAACGCGCGCGTGGAAGTGTCGCCGGTTATGGGAAACATGGGGCCCTTGCGCTACCTGACGAACTACGAGACCTACTCGCCTGAACGCGCAGGGGACAGAACGGCTTTCCTGATGATAGACCTATTGCCCGATCCGGCGTTCGCGCACCTCCCGCAGTTTAACATTACCAACCGGGCCCTCTTGGACACTTGCTCCTTCAAGGAGATCATCCCGGATCCGGAAGCCGACATAGAGATCATGTACTTCGACCGCAACCCCTTTACCTTCCCCCCCGGGCATGATCCCGCCGACGAATACAGCCCCATAGAGCTCGCGAAGTAATTCGAGTTTCGGCTTTAACGACGTCTGCGGACCTGCAGAGTTCGCGCTTGAACTTGAATTCCGACCCGGCCCGTCCGACAAGTTCGGCCGTTACGGCCCTCTCGGCCTTCATGGCCTACGCGGACCTCTTGATCGTCCCGGTGGGCTCTGTGGCCTTGTTTGAATAGGCCTTTACGACCATTTCGGCAAGTTCCTTACGGGGAAAATTTCATTTCGTCCGAGGCGAGGCGTCGGCTGATAAGGCGCTCGAAATTTTCCGGCTGGGCGGATCGTGCTCCAATGCGTTATGTGATCGTTGTTTACGTCAGATCTAACAGGCGACTGCAAGCTTACGCTAACTTCCCAGAACTTGCGTAAAGTCTTTAAACTTTCTTTTGTAATCGCACGCAGGGAGCGCGATGCGGTACCGCTTTCCTCGGTTCCTTCCGTTTATTGCTCGCATGCGGTTATGGGCCGGAGAAGGTGAGGGAGGGACATGGGCCGGAAAAGCTCCGTTCTGACAGGGGCGGAATAGACCAGCGCGTATTGATTTTACATTTATTTAACAACTTTTCGATACCGGTTTTACACAGGCGGCGTAAAACCTGCCCCATGAGCGCGGACCACCGAAAAAACTTACTCTTCAAGGCCTTGACCTGCCTGGCCGCCGTCAGCGTGCTGGGAATCGTGGTAGGAATTCTGGCAGTCATACTCATGGAGTCCTTCCCGGCGCTTAAACATTTCGGGATAGGAGCTTTTTTGGGCGGGCGCGACTGGAACTACACGCGAGAGATCTACGGCGCGTTGAGGCCTCTTACAGGCACTGTCGTCTCCACCGGCATAGCGCTTTTGGCGGCGGTTCCGCTGTCCTTGGGCACGGCCGTGTTCCTTACCGAGATATGCCCGCACCGGCTGAGAGGGGCTTTTGGAGCCGCGATCGAACTCCTGGCGGCTATACCCAGCATAATTTACGGCATGTGGGGGCTCTTCGTGCTTGCGCCTTTCCTGGACGAGTGGGTGCAGCCCGCAGTGGGGTCGGCCCTGGGAGGAGTCCCGCTCATAGGGAGCTTCTTCGTGACCAAGTCCGCCGGGGGCGTGAACCTCTTTTCGGCCTCTCTGGTGCTCGCCGTCATGATAATTCCCTTTATCACCAGCATCGCGCGGGACGCCTTCGAGCAGGTTCCCGACGTCTTGAAGGAGTCGTCCTACGCCTTGGGCGCCACGCGCTGGGAGACCGTTAGGAAAGTGGTCTCCGCCCAGTCTGCCTCGGCTGTAGGCGGCGGGGTCATCATCGCCATGGGAAGGGCTTTGGGAGAAACCATGGCCGTGGCTTACGTGATAGGCAACCGCCACGCTTCCTTGGATTCCCTATTCAGCCCCTATACCACCATCACCTCCGTAATAGCTAACGAGTTTAACGAGGCGGGCGGCATCCAGCTGAGCTCCCTGTTCACCCTGGCGCTGGTCCTCTTTATCGCCAACTTCCTGGCGCTGGGCGTCGGAAGAAGGCTCGTGAAGGGTAAGGAGAAATGACCGGGATCCGGAAAAGGAAGATAAACAACGCGATAGCCATGGGGGTCGCCGCGAGTTGCGCCGCTGTCGGGCTCGGGCTGTTGCTCCTGATACTTTACGACGTTTTGAAAAACGGGCTTTCCTCCTTCGGCTGGACGCTCTTCGCGAACGATCCCGCCCCGCCCGGAATGGAGGGCGGGGGGCTCCGGAGCGCCTTCCTTGGCCAGATACTCTTAACGGCCGCGGCGTTGGCCGCCGGCGTTCCGGCTGGCGTGCTTGCCGGGACCTTCCTTTCTGAATACGGGAGGAACATGAAGCTGTCTAAGATAATCTCGGCGGTGTCCGACATGGCGGTAAGCATCCCTTCGATCGTTACCGGGGCTTTCGTCTACGCGATTCTGGTGAAGCCCTTCGGGGGGTTCAACGGCTGGGCGGGGGCGGCGGCGCTCGCGATAATCGTCCTCCCGATTATAGTCCGGACGACCGAGAGCATGACTTCCATGGTGCCCTGGAGCTTAAGGGAAGCGGCATTCGCCCTCGGCGCCCCTTACCACAAGGTGATAATGGGCGTCGTATGGCGCTCCGCCGCCGGGGGAATCTTCACCGGCGTGCTCCTGGCGGCGGCGAGGGCCGCGGGCGAAACGGCGCCCCTCCTGTTCACGTCCTTTAACAGCGGACACTTTTCGCTGAACATGGGCCGTCCGGTGCCGTCCTTGACGGTCACGATCTACCAGTACGCGGCCTCGCCTTACGAGTCCTGGGTGTCGCTTGCCTGGGGCGCTGCTTTCGCGGTCACAGCCGCAGTGTTGGTCTTAAACGTCACTGGAAGGCTTCTCATCAAGTTAAGGCAAGGCAAATGAGGACAATGGCGCAGGCGCCCAGGATCTTAGAGGGGCCGACCCTTTAGCTGGCCTGATAAGCGGCGCGGGAGGCCGCGCGGGGCGGCCTCCCGGCAGTGTGAACGGAGCCGTGAGGGGATTGCTTCGGAATGCCCATAACGTCAGCAACTTCTGTCGGCAAGTTCGCTTACGGCAAGATTTTGGGGTAAGAGGGTTCGTCGAGAGCATGGGCAACGCGTTTGGTTGGAACGCGTTTCTAAAGATTCAGTAATTGGCGGGTTGATTCCGAAATGCCTAAAGTGCGGGGCAAGAGAATGATGGATCTTCTAACGGTAAATAACCTGAACTTCTATTACGGGTCTAACAAGTCGTTAGACGGAGTGACGCTTCCCATAAGGCGCAACTGCGTCACGTCGCTCATCGGCCCTTCGGGGTGCGGCAAGACGACGCTTTTGAGGTGTTTCAACCGGATGCACGACCTTTATCCCGGCAACCGCTACGAGGGCGAGATTGTAATGGACGGGAGGAATATCCTGGATAAGGGCGAGGACCTTATCACGCTAAGGAGCTCGCTCGGCATGGTCTTCCAGAAGCCCACGCCGTTTCCCATGAGCGTCTTCGAGAACATAGCTTACGGGCTGAGGCTAAGGAAGGTCAGGAACACCGCGCTCTTAAAGGAGAAGGTGGAAAAATCGCTCAGGCAGGCCGCCTTGTGGGAAGAGGTGAAGGACCGTTTGAAGGAGAGCGCCCTGGGGCTGTCCGGCGGCCAGCAGCAAAGGCTCGTGATAGCGAGGACTCTCGCTGTCGACCCCGAGGCGGTCCTCTTTGACGAGTCCACCAGCGCCCTCGACCCGGTCTCCACCCAGAAGATAGAGGATCTGATGGTGGAGCTGAAGAAGGAGGTGACCATCGTGGCGGTCACGCATAACATGCAGCAGGCGGCGAGGATTTCGGACTACACCGCGCTCATGTACATCGGAAAGCTCGTGGAGTACGACCGCACGGAAATCATTTTCACGAAGCCCAAGCACAAGATGACCGAGGAATACGTGCTGGGAAGGTTCGGGTGAGCCGCGAAGGGCTCGGGGGACAGCCGCCCCGCTACGGCGCCTCGGCGGCGAGCGGCGAGGTCTTGGGCGGCCCGGTAGGCGGCCCGGCAGGCGGCGAGGTTTAGGGCGGCCCCGTTGGGGGATGTTGCCCTCCTGAGGGCACACACGACGGGTATTACGGAAAAAGGGGTGAGCGGATGGTGATGATCGAGGAGAAGCTCAAGAAGATAAAGGTGAAGTCCGCCGAAATGAGCTCGCACGTGGTGGACATGTTCTCGGACGCGGTGAAGGCCGTGGGCGTCCACGATCTCGGATTGGGGGCCGAAGTGAGGGACCGGGACGACAGGGTGGACGAGCTTGAGGTGGAACTGGAAGGCATGTGCCTCACCATGCTCGCGCTCCACGCCCCCAAGGCTTCGGAGCTCAGGTACGTAGCGGCCGTCTTGCGCCTCATCTGCGATCTTGAGAGGGTAGGCGACCACAGCGCCATCATTGCCTCGTCGGTATTCCGCCACAGTTACGTGCCCCTTCTGGAAAGCCTCCCAGATTTTGGTAAGATGGCCTCCAAAGCCGGAGTCATGCTCGGTGCCGCCGCCGAGTCCTTCTTCTCGACGGACCCGGCGCGCTACTTCGAGCTGTCAGGCGAGGACGTGGAGATAGGCCGGATGCAGACCGAGCTGAACCGGAGCCTCGTGGCGCTCATCACTAAGGACCCGGCCGCCGCCATAGACGCGGTCTCGCTCATCAACGTGATACGGCGCGTGGAGAGGGTAGCCGACCACGCCAAGAACATCGCCGCCCTGGCTCCCTACGTGGCCGACGGCACCGTAGTCCGCCACGGGGGCGCGAGGTTGAAGGACGCCGATCCCGGCGCCTGAAAACGTCCGGGGGTCGCCGGGCGGGAAGTTAGCCTTTCGGGGCGGCAGGGCATATGCAGATACTGGTCATAGAAGACGAGAGGGAGCTCCGCGAGCTTCTTGAGTACGGCTTGACAAGCCTGAATTTCAAGGTGACGGGGGCGGGCAACGCCAACGACGCCCTCATCCTTGTAGAAGAGGGGATCCCGGATCTGATCCTGCTGGATCTCATGCTCCCGGGACTCCAGGGGCTCCAGTTCCTGGACATCGTCAGGCGGAAGAACCAGACGGTCCCGGTCATCATCATCTCCGCCAGGACCGGCGAGGAAGACATCATCAAAGGCCTGGAGCACGGCGCCGACGACTATCTTCCCAAGCCCTTCAGCATGAGGCTCCTGGAGGCGAAGATCAAGGCCGCGTTAAGGAGGGCGGGGGGCTCTCCCGCCCACTCCGGCACGATCGTAAGCGGGGACGTGACGGTCGATCCCGAGTCCAGAAGGGCGGCCGTCGCCGGGGAGGCCATACAGCTCACCCAGAAGGAGTTCGATCTCCTGAGCCTGTTCGTCCGCAAGCCGGAGAAGGTTTTTACCCGCAACCAGCTTTTGAACACCATCTGGGGCTACGAAGCCGAACTCGTGAGCCGGACCGTGGACGCCCACGTCGCCATGCTCCGGAAGAAGCTGGGCGCGAGGGGCGCGTGGATCAAGACCCTCCCGAAGATAGGTTACCTGTGGTCGGCCGGGGGCTGACCGTGCGGCGCGGTGCCCGGCCGGAAGCCTCCGACCGGGAGGGGGGCGGGCGGTTCGAGCTGACGGGTCCTGGACCGGGCGACGCGGGGCCGGTTCGAGAGAAACAACAGGCACGCTAGTGATATCCAAATACAGGCTATTCCTGCTCATTTTCCTCCCGGCGGCGGTAATCCTCGCCGCGGGCGCGGTGCTCGTCCAGGAGAAGAACAAAGCCCTGAGCGCCGAGCAGTTCGAGCGGCTCCTGCAGAACCAGTGGCTCCTCGTCTCGATGATGGGGGATTCGCCCGAAAGGGGCAGGATTTACGCCCGGATCGCCGGCGAGACGGGCTTGAGGATAACCCTCGTCTCCCGTAACGGCGACGTCTTCTACGACTCGTCGTCAGAGGCCCCGCTTGAGAACCACGCTGACCGGGCCGAGATCAAGGGCGCCTTCGCCGGGAAGCCCACCATGGCCGTGCGCAGGAGCGACACGACCGGCATGCCCACCATTTACTACGCCGACCGGCTCGAGGCGGACACGGCGCTCAGGGTCGCCTACCCTGCCGAATACTACGAGAGGCAGGAAAGGGCGCTCCTGGGCCAGACCTTCGGAGGCCTTTGCGTGCTTGCCGCGGCCGTTGCCGCCTTTGCCCTTCTGGCCTACAGAAGGGCGGCAAGGACCATGCGCGAGCTCGGCAGGGCCGTCGACACGGCGAGGAAGGGCGAGGAGGCGGAAGCCTCCTTCGGGAACGACTGCCTGGACGGGGCCCTTTTCTCCCTGGCAGTAGCGAACAAGAGGCTCAAGGAGCTGGACGTGGAGCGGGCCGCCCTTAACCGCCGTCTTGAGTACGTCCTGGAGAACATAAGGGACGGGGTGATACTCTTTAACGGCGACGACATCCTGTATTCCAACGCGAGCGCGGCGCGGGTGCTGGGCGCCGCTATCCCGAAGGCCGTTAGCGACGCTAACGACCCGACTCTCATAACCGTCCTGGGGGCTTTAGCCAGGGGGGAGGCCTTCGGGGAACTCAGGGCCGGCGGCAGGGTGATAGCCGTGTCCGTCGCGGGTAACGGCGCGGCCCAGGGCGGCGGCACGGAGGGTGGCGCCGGTCCGGAGGCGGCGGGCGGCCCGGAGATGGCGGGAGGAACGGAGGGGGCCGCCCGGAAGGACTCCCCGGCCGACCCGCGCGAGGGCGAAGGCAGGGTCGTCATCCTCCACGATTTGACCGACCGCGAGAAGTACGACCTGTACAAGTCGGATCTGGTCGGCAACATCTCCCACGAGCTGAAGACCCCGCTCGCCGTCATCATGACCGCCTCCGAGGTGACCTTGAAGGATCCGGCCATGCCCGAGTCCATGCGCACGGGATTCCTGGAGACCATACGCCGCAACGTCATGAGGCTCTCTGGCATTTTGGACGATCTGAACTACCTCCACCGCCTGGAGAACGTGGACGAGGCCGCGTCTTCCGAGGCGGATCTCTCCGCCGCCATGACGGAGGCCAAAGAGCTCGCCGGTTATAACGGCAAGAAGGTGGAGCTCAAGGTGTCAGGAGGCAAGGTCGCGGTCTACGGCCCGCATCTGGTGAGCGTCGCCGCGAACCTCACGTCCAACGCCGTCAAGTATTCCGGCGGCGACACGGTGAAGGTGAGCGCCGCCGCCAAGGACGGGGCGGTAACGATTGAGGTCGAGGACGGGGGCCCAGCGATACCCCCCGCCGAGCGGGAGAGGATCTTCGAGAGGTTCTACTCGCTTTCCAAGTCGAGGAACCGCGAGAAGTCCGGCTCCGGTTTGGGTCTTTCGATCGTAAAGCACATCGCCATGATCTACGACGGGGAGGCCGCCGTATTCGAAAACGCGAGGGGGGGCAACACCTTCCGCGTCAGGTTGAAGGAAAGGCAGCGCCCCCCCGCCGAGGGCGAGGACGGACTTTCCGGCGGCCCCGGAGCAAAGGGCGGGGACGTCGGCGGCGGAGGGCTGGCCGGGGAGGCCGGGAACGTCGAGAACGCCGGGAGCGGCGAGGGTGACGGGCCCGACTTCTCCGGAAAGCCCTGACCGCTTGCGGTCATGCCATGTTCCGTTCGGCGGCCGGAAATTCGCATTTTCCCTGTGGCTGTAATCGGCGCGTCTTGAGGCAAGTATCGTTTCGCCAATTTCGCATCGACCTGCCTTTTTTGGAATACGGCAGGATGTCAAAAATTTTTGAAATGTTTTTAAATTTTTTTGAGAGTTTACGTTAAGGATTATCGATATTTGTTTCTGGCAGTCGGTTAGCTCGTTCAGATTCTTCAGTTCAGTTAGTTCGGCTCGCACCGATAATTAAATTAATTCCGTTATTCTCTGTAATTCCTTTCCGTTCGGGGAAGTGCGTCCGTTCCGTTCCGTTCCGTTCCGTCTGTTCCGTTCCGTTCAGTCAGTACATGCCTGTTTAGCATCATCGTCCTTGAAGTGTACCGCTCAATAATAATCCATAATACCTTGAGAAACTCTAACGCCGTCCATACGACCTTTTAAGTTAAGGCGGCAAACCATTGCCGCGCCTTCCCGCTAACTCAGGCGGAACACAAGCGTCGCCGACGCTGCGCGCCGCGACTAAAACAAGACGAGGCCCGGACGTGACTGTTCGGGCAGAGTCGGAGGAAGACCATGTACAGAATTTTCGCCGTTATCGCGGCGCTTTTTATGGCGTTGCCAGCCGCGGCCCAGGCCGCCGACGTGAACGGCGCCGGGGCCTCTTTCCCTTACCCCATTTATTCCGCCTGGGCCTTCGGTTACGAGAAGGAGACGGGTTCCAAGGTCAACTACCAGTCCATCGGCTCCGGCGGCGGCATCAAGCAGGTTACCGAGGGCACGGTCGACTTCGGCGCCTCCGACGACCCCCTGTCCACGGAGGATTTGGCCAAGGCCGGGCTCATCCAGTTCCCGGCGGTGCTGGGCGGCGTAGTGGCCGTAATCAACCTTGACGGATTTGCCAACAACGAGTTGGTCCTATCCGGACCGGTTATGGCCGACGTCTTCCAAGGCAAGATAACCAAGTGGAACGACCCGGCGCTGGCGGCGCTCAATCCCGGAAAGACGCTTCCTGACGCCGAAATCAACGTGGTATACCGTTCCGACAGCTCGGGGACTTCGGCCATCTTTACCAACTACCTCTCTGTCGTTTCGAGCGGATGGAAGGGCTCTATCGGGGCCGGCAAGTCCGTCAACTGGCCGGTGGGCGTGGGCGCCAAGGGCAACGACGGCGTTGCCGGCAGCGTCAAGAGGGTCAAGAACAGCATCGGGTACGTCGAATACGCGTATGCCGCCGAAAACAAGATAACCTGGGCGTCTTTGATCAACAAGGCCGGAAAGACCGTCGCCCCCTCAATAGAGGCCTTCGCCGCCGCCGCCGCGAGCGCCGAGTGGGACCGCGGCAAGGCTTATTTCATCTGGCTGGTCGAGGCCGAAGGGGACGCCTCCTGGCCCATCGCGGCGGCGACCTTCATACTTGTCAAGACCGCCGACAAGCAGGTATTGAAGAACGTGACCGACTTCTTCGAGTGGTGCTTCCAGAAGGGGGACGCCGAGGCCGTGAGGCTCCAGTACGTGCCGCTTCCGGAGCCGCTTAAGGGCGACGTCCGCGGCTATTGGCAGGAGGCCCAAAAGTAGAAGGCCGGTTATCCGATCCGCGGCGGGTTTCCGCCTGGGGGAGGCGTCGCCGTAACTGCGGCCTTTCGGCTCCTCCCGGCGTCCCCCAAAGCCGTTGGCCGCCTGAAAGAAGGCGTCCTTTGCGCCCTCGAACTCCGGTTCGGGGGCGTTTTCGCGTTTGCCGGGCATGTAGGCCTGCCCGGCGCTGGCGGCTTCTCCGGGAGCCTGCCCCCCCTGCGGCTTGGTTGCCTGTACCCCTGCGGCTGGTTTGCCGGAACGGGAGCGGTCGGGATGCCGGAACTGGAGCGGCCGGGATGCCGGAACTGGAGCGGCCGGGATGGTTGGAACGTGAACCGGGACAGCGAGGGGAAATGAGGCGGGATCCCCGAACGTGAAGAGGCCGGAGGCGGACCCTCCCTTTTGAAGGCCGCGGAGACGGCAGAATGCCGCGGCTTTCCGGATTCGGCTGCCGCAAGCCAACGGCGGGGCGGCCGTGGACGCGCGGAAGTCTTCCCCGGGATTTTACGCGCTTCCTCGGTTCCTTGCCTGTTTGAAAAGGGCGCGGAAAGGGGCTAATATCAATAACCACGCTCCGCTCCCCAGTTACGTCGCGGCCGCGCCTGGCCTGCGAGGCCTTCGGCGTCCCGGGCGGCTGGTTCCCCGTTTATCCGCCTTCCCGCAGACTCTCTCCCTTCACGCCTTTCCCAAGCTCCTCAAGGAGGCATACGCCCATGACCTTATCCCGCGAGGCGGGCTTAAGCGGCCCGGCCGGGGGCCCGCCCTTGTTTTGCGCGTTCCGGGAGGTTTTCGGGCGGCCGCTGGAGACGTACGGGTCCCGGGACGCCCGCCCCGCCTCCTGCGGCGCCCGCCCCGCGTCCGAGGGGCCGAGAGGGAATTCCATGAAAGGCGCCGGGGATGCCTGAGAACTCCAAAGCGCGGCGCAAGGCCCTGTTCGGGCTGAAGCCCGGCGCCCTGGGGCTGGCCGCCGGGGCGCTGTTCATCTCGCTTAGCCTCTGCGGGGCCGAGTCGGTTTCGGGAGGGCGGCGGGAAGCCTACACGCCGGAGCAGTTCAACCACCTGGAGCTCGTCGCCAGCTCGGCGGTTAGCCTCCTGAACGGCGACTTCCCGCCCCGGACGTCTCCTATCCTGACCGGCGGCCTGGGCAACCCCTACCACCAGTTCTACGCGCCGTTTCCCCACGCCTTCGCGGGAGCGGCCGCCGTAGTCGTAAAGGACGTGGTCCTGGCCTATTCGGCCTCCGTCGTCCTGATGCTGGCTTTCGCCTTCGTCTTCGCCTTCCGGCTCGGGAAGCTCCTAACCGGGTCCGGCCCCTGCGCGGTCTTCGCTGCCTTCTTGTACTCCACGGCCCCTTACCTCCACGCGGCGAGGACCCTCGCCGGGTCCTACGACGAGTACTTCGCCCTGTGCCTCCTTCCGGCGGCGCTGTACTACGGTATAAGGTCCCTGTCGCTGAAATCCTACAGGCACTGGGCGCTCGCGGCGCTTTCGGGGGCGGCGATAGCGCTCTCCTCGCTCTGGACGGCTCTGGCCTTCCTCTTCCTGTGCGCCCTTTACGCCGCCTTTCGCGCCGCTTCCGGTCTGGCGGCGCGGCCTTCCGGGGGATCCGGCCCCGGAGTAGCCCCGGCCGGGAAGGGCCGCCCCGGCCCCGCCGGGCCCCGCCGGGGGAATACGCCGCTCAAGAGGGCCGCCGCGGCGGCTTCCGTCGTCCTGGGGGCGTCGCTTCTCGCCATGTACTTCCTGGGGCCTGCCCTCCTTTACGACCCTGAGATGGCGAAAACAGCGATAATGGGCCCCGCCAGGCCGGCCGGCGCGTTCGTGACCCCTTTTCTGAGCCTCGTAAGCATGCGGGACACGCCCTGGGACTGGAGGGCCCAGTTCATAGACTTCTCCCGTTACCAGGCTGGCCTTCTGGTTCTCGCGTCCTTCGGGTTTTACTTCAGGTACTGCTTCCGGAAAGGCGCCCTCCGGGCGGCAGCGCCGTTTTTGGCCGTCTCGGCCCTCGCCTTCCTCTTCGTCGCCCGTCCGGGGACGTTGGACTTCGGCCCCTTCGCCCCGCTGGGGGCCGGCCCCCGTTCCTACAGGTTCCTGGGGCTCGTGTCGCTTGCGGGCACGGTAGCGGGGGCCCTGGCCCTCAAGGCATTCTTCGCCTCCCGCAGGGGCTTCACCCCGGCGGCGAAGGCCGTGGCGGCGCTGGCCCTGGCCGGGCTTTCGTTGGCGCTGGCCTCGCCTTACCTCTATCCGGACGGTACCCGTTACTCTTTCGTGAGATCCGTCAATTCGGCCGATCTCCTCGCAATCTCCCGGCTGGACTACGGGGAGACGGCCTTCATGAGGCGGCCCCCCGCGGAGGGGGGGGAGGGGTGGGCCGATCCTGACGCTCTGGCCCTCGCCATGCGCGGGAGGCCGGGGGACGCTTTCTTCGCGGCGGACCTCGAAGAGTACCGCCGCGTGGCCGGGGCGCCGGAGGGGGAGGTGCTGTTAGACGCGCTCTACTATCCCGGCCTCCAGGAGGTGGAGGTCAGGGTAAACGGCGTTAAGGCCGACCTCGGGCTCGCTACCTACTGGCAGGCCAGGGGCGGCGTCCCAGCCGATCCGGACGAAGGGGCGCCGGGACCGCCCGTCCGGGATGGAGCCGTAGGCCAGGGGCCGGCGGACGGCGAGGGCCTACAACGCCCGGGCGGGGCCTTCCACGGTCTCAAGGTAACCGGGGCGCCACCTTCGGGCGCGATTCAGGCGCGGGTGAGGTTTACGGGCATGGGCTGGGCCAACCTGACAAGCCTTTTAGCCGTCTTGTCGCTCGCCGCCGGGGCCGCCGTCCCCGTACTGCGGGGCCGGCCGCGGAAGGGGCCGGGCGGGACGGGAGCGGCAGGGGCAAGCCCTGCGGCGTCAGCCGGCGGGGCCTCGGGAGAGCCGCCCGCCGCCGTGGCAAGCCCTGCGGCGTCAGCCGGCGAGTCTGCGGGAGAGCCGCCAGCGGGCTCGTCCGGCGGCGAAGGCGCGTCGGGAGGCCGAGGCGTTTCGCCCGGGGAAGCGGCCGGCTCAGTGGATTCCGGCGCGGACGGGGCGACTGGCCCGTCGCCTTCGGGAGAGGAGGCGGGGGACAGGCCGCTTCCCCCGGGGGGCGGATGAGCGGAGCCGACGAATGAAAGGGGCCGACGAATGAAAGGGGCCGACGCGGCGGGCCCGGCACCGTCCGGGAGGAGCCAAGCGAGCGGACGCCGCGCCCTTTCGCGGCTTTCCGGCGCGGCGGGGCTGTGCGCCGCGGCCCTCATGGCGGCTTTGGCGCTTTGCGGGGCGGAGACTGTATCGGACGGCAGGCGCGACGTTTTCCGCTTCGACCAGTACAACCACCTGATCCTCGTGGCCAGCGCGGAGCAGAGCCTGAGATCGGGCGTCTTCCCCCCGCGCGTGTCCCCCCTCCTGACCAGCGGGCTCGGGAACCCCTACCACCAGTTCTACTCGCCGCTGGCCCACACCGCGACGGCGGCTGTCTCGATCGCGGCGGGCGACGTAGTCGCGGGCTACTCGGCCACCGTGGTGCTTCTCCTCGCCTTCGCCTTCGCGTCCATGTACAGGCTGGGGCTCTACCTTACAGGTTCGAAGGAATGCGCGGCCTTCGCGGCCGTGGCGTTCGTTACCGCCCCCTTCCTCCACGCCGACAGGACGCTTCTGGCGGCGTACGCGGAATACTTCGCGCTCTGCCTGCTTCCCGCCGTAGCCTACCTGAACCTCCGGGCGCTCGGCTTCAGATCTTACCGGCGCTGGGCGCTCGCCGCGGTCGCGACCGCGGCGCTCATGCTCACCCATCTGCTGACGGCCTTCCACTTCTTCGTTTTTTACGCCCTCTTCCTCGTCCTTTCGGGGATCCCGGCCGCGGCCGCCAGCGGGGCAACGGCCCCGAGGAGGCGGCGGGCGTTCCTGCGCAAGGCGCTCTCGGCCGGCTCAGTGGTTGCGGCGGCGTTGCTCCTTTCCATGTACTTCATGGGGCCGGTGCTCTTCTACGAAGATCTCGTGATCAAAAAGGAGATACTTGGGCAGGTTTTCAGGACCGCCGAAAGCGGCCGCTACACCCCGCTTCCGGGCCTTCTGGGACTTAATTCGTCCCCCTGGGACTGGGCGCGGCAGTTCGCCGATTTCTCCAGGCTCCAGGCCGGGTTCGTCGCCTGCGCGTCGGTAGCGGCCTTCGCGCTCTTGCGGTTCAGGCGCGGAGGGGCCTACTCACTCCCCTTCGCGGCGGTATCGGCCTTGGCGCTCCTGTTCGCGGCCTTTCCTTCCGTCTTGGGCCTCCCGGTCTTGAGGGCCGTCGACGTCGCCGAGTTCTCCTACAGGTTCCTGGGACTGTTCGCCTTCGCGGGGGCTTTGGCGGGCGCCCTCGCGCTGAAGGCGGCCTTCGCGGCCCGGCCGGGCCTCAGTCCGGCCCTGAGGAGTTCGGCGGCTCTGGCGTCGGCCTCGCTCGCCGTCGTCCTGGCCTCGCCTTACCTGTACCCGGCGGGATTCCCCTACTCCCAGGCATGGCGGGCGGGTTCCGCCGAGATCCTGTCCCGGGGGGCGCTTTTGAGCAACGAGGACGCGTACCTGAGGGTTGCCCCCCCGGACGGCGCGGGGGTATGGGAAGCCGGGGCCCGCCCTGTCGTCGCGGGCGAGGGAAGGCCGGGGGACATGGTCTTCAGGGCGGATCTGGAGCGTTGCCCCCCGGCCTGCCGCGGGCCGGAGGGGGAGCTTTTCCTGGGGGCGCTGTACTTCCCGGGGCTCCAGGACATTGAAATCAGCTTGGACGGGCGCCCGGCGGATTTTCCTTTGTCCACGTGGTGGGAGCGGTGGGCCG
>JAIRZX010000486.1 GCA_031267005.1 Deltaproteobacteria bacterium | reverse complement strand
TCCCCTCCCTCCCCGCCTTCCCGGGCCGCCAAGGGCGGCAAGAGGGGGCGGTCGCCCTCGCGCGGGCCAGCTGCGCGAGGCCCAAGCCATCCTCACGGCACTTGCAGGCTCCGCCGAGTTCGCCCGAACGCCTTCCATCCCGGAGGTGGCGAGGAACATGGGGGCGCTGGGCGAGGCCCTCGCCGCGAAGGGCAGGCGCGAGGCGGCCAAAGACGCCTTCGCGCGGGCCTACGCGGTTACGGAGAGAGCCATGGGCCCCGCCGGGAAAGAGTCGCTCGGGCGCTCGGAGAGGCTCCGGCGGGATATGGAGGCGCTGGGCGACCACGAGGGGCTCTGGGAGCATCTTTACCGCGCCTTGAAAGGGCGGGGCGGCGTCCCTGGGGCATAGGCGCCCCGTCGTGGCGGGCGCCCCGGAAGGGCTCGCGGACGCGCTGACTGCCCTTAAGGACTACTCCCGGGCCGAGAAGATTTGCCGCAGGGTCCTGGCGGGCAGGATCAAGGCCCGCGGGGCGGATTCCGAGGAGGCCGTAAGGGCGGGCAGGAGGCTGGAACTGGTCCTCGGGCTTTCCGCCGAAAACGGAAATAGGCGCATTTAAGTCCGATTCCCTCCCGGCGCCAGGCTGGCCAGGTTGCCGTCCCCGCCGCAGGCCTTCCCCGCGACGGGGCCTCCCCGCCCAGGCCCCGGTTCCGCAGGCTTACGGCTCTCGGCGGCGCTTGGCCTTCTCGTCGTGGGGGCGGTGGGAGGGTGGGGCGCCGGGCGTTTCAGGGAACTCCACCGAGGTGCCCTCGGTGGCGAGGTAGATGGAGAGCCCCGAGCCGGGGAAGAGGAGTTCGGAGTAGTTGGAGGCCTTCTCCAGCATGTCGTAGAGCTTGCGGTCGTTGTTGCTGGGGTCGTGGTGGAACAGGTACAGCCTCTTGACCCCGGCCGCGTGGGCCATCTCCACGACGTTCAAGGCGTTCGAGTGCCCCCAGCCTTCCTTGGAGTGGCTCTCCAGGTATGTGTACTGGGTGTCGGAGATGAAGACGTCTGAGCCCTGCACGAAGCTCCTCAGATCCTCCCTGGCGCGGTTTACCTCGGGGGAGTCGCCCAAAAGCTCATAGTCGGTGGCGAAGACCACCGTGCGCCCGAAAGCCTTGACCCGGTAGGCGGTGGAGCCTCCGGGGTGGGGGAGGCGCATGAAATCCACGTTGAAGGGGCCGAGCTTCAGGCCATCTTCCGGGAGGGTACGGAACTTAATGTCCGCGGGGAGCTCGTCGAAGTGGATGGGAAACAGGAGCGGGGTCGACTGCTGGGCCCTCAAGCCGTCCTCCACGGCCCTGGAGTTCGCGGCGTGGATGGTGATGGACGTGTCCTTGTCGTAGACCGGGGTGAAGAAGGGGAAGCCCTGGATATGGTCCCAGTGGGTGTGGGTGAACAGCAGATCCAGCTGGCGCTTGGGCGAATGGGGCTTCCTCCCGCTGGCCCCGGCGCCCGCGCCGCGGGAAGGAGCCTTGGCCTTGCCCCTCAGCTCCTCCTCGATGTCCAGCTCTGGGCGGGGGGTCAGGTGCTCGCCGAGCTTCCTTATGCCCGAGCCGGCGTCGAAGATCAGGATCCGCTCCTGGCAGCTAATCTCCAGGCAGGGGGTGTTCCCGCCAACGAAGCCGGTTATCCGGTCCGGGAGGGTCTCCACGAACCTTTCGGCGTCCTCCGGGGCGGGCTGCTCCTTGAGCGCCAGCCTAACGGCCTGGACAATCTTATCCTTCAACTCGGAGAACCCGGAGGGGCTGGGCAACGAGCCCCTTACGCCCCAGAATCGGACAATCATCGGAGGGCCTCTCCTGTCCCCGCGGGGGCCTCGGGCCCGGCGGATAAGCCGGACGATCTGGAAACCGCTCTTCCCATGCTGGCTTTCCGTCCGCGCGGCCGCCGTCTCCGGGGCCCCGCGGGACGCTTCCTTCCTTCCGGCCGAGCCGGACGGCGTTAATGCAGACCGATGGACTCGCGCGAGGCGCCTCGGTCGACAGCGCCGCCGGTCAGGCGGCGGACGCGCCCCCCTGGTTTCTTTTCGGCACGCCGGTGGCAAACATGCGTTTTTAAGGAAAAGGGAAGCAATTTGCGTGCCTAGGCGTTGCTGGCATTACTAATTATGCGCCTATGCGGGACATGGGGCCCGCCCCTGCCCCTTGTCTGCCGGAACGGAGCCCTTCCCCGCCCGCGGTCTTCCGGACAGGGGCCAGGCGCCGTCCAGCCCCAGGCCCTGGGCTGCTCCGCCGTCCCCGCGCCGGCCTTCCGGCCATCCGGCCCGGCGGCCGGAGACGGCCCGGCCCGGCGGGAGCGGGCGCCTGGCCCCCAGTCCGTTCACTTCGCGTAGCTAACGGCCCTGGTCTCCCTAATTACCGTGACCTTGATCTGGCCGGGGTAGGCCATCTCCTTTTCCACCCGGCGGCAGATGTCGTTCGCGAGCACGGCCGCCATGTCGTCGCTGACCAGATCCGAGTTCACTATTATGCGCACCTCCCGTCCGGCCTGGATGGCGTAGGTCTTGGCGATGCCCGAAAAGGACCCCGCCACGCGCTCCAGGTCCTCCAGGCGCTTGACGTAGGTCTCCAGCATCTCCCGGCGGGCCCCGGGGCGGGCACCGGAGAGCGTGTCCGCCGCCTGGACCAGGACGTCCAAGACGGACTGCGGGGGAACGTCCTCGTGGTGGGCCATTATGGCATGCACCACCTCGTCGGACTCGCCGTGGCGACGGGCAATCTCCGCCCCAATAAGCCCGTGCGGGCCCTCCTCCTCGTGGTCCACCGCCTTGCCTATGTCGTGGAGGAGCCCAGCCCGCTTGGCCTGCTTCACGTTCTGGCCGAGCTCGGCGGCCATGATCCCGCACAGGAAGGCCACCTCGATGGAGTGCTGGAGCACGTTCTGGGCGTAGCTCGTGCGGAAGCGGAGCCTTCCCAGGTGGCGCTCCAGCTGGGGGTGGATGCCGTGGACCCCCACGTCGAAGGCCGCTTCCTTGCCTATCTCCTTCATTGTCGATTCCATCTCCTCGGTCACCTTGGTCACCACCTCCTCTATGCGGGTGGGGTGGATGCGGCCGTCGGAGATGAGCTTTTCCAGCGCCAGGCGGGCTATTTCCCGGCGGTAGGGGGAGAAGCTGGAGAGGATTACCGCCTCGGGGGTGTCGTCAACGATGAGATCCACCCCGGTGGCCGCCTCGATGGCCCGGATGTTGCGGCCCTCGCGGCCTATGATGCGGCCCTTCATCTCCTCGTTGGGAAGGGTCACCACGGAGATGGTGTGCTCGGCCACGTAGTCGCCCGCGTAGCGCTTGACGGCGAGCGCGAGCACCTCGCGGGCCTTCTTGTTGGCGGTCTCCCTGGCCTCGGCCTCGACGCGGCGGATCATGAGCCCGCCCTCGTGGACCGCCTGCTCCTCCATGGAGCGCAGAAGCTCCTCCTTGGCCTCCTGGGCAGTCAGCTGGGCCGCCCTTTCCAGGCGCAGGGAGGCCTCCTGGTGGATCCTCATGGCGTCCTCGCCGCGGTCGATGAGCTCCTTTTCCCTGCGGACGAGTTCCGCCTCGTTCCTGGCCGAGTCGGCCTCGCGCCGGGCCACCTCGCCCGTGCGCCTCTCGAAGGTCTCCTCCTTCTGGATGAGGCGTTCCTCCTGGCGCTTCAGGTCCTGACGGCGTTCGCCGGCCTCGCGCTCCATATCGCTCTTCATCCGGAAGACCAGTTCCTGGCCCTGGAGGTGGGCCTCCTTCTTGATGGTCACGACGTCCTTCTGGGCGTCCGTTATGATGCGCTGGGCGTAGGACTCGATGTCCGCGATCTTGCCCTCAAAGAACCTCCTGCGCCACGCGAACCCGGCCAGAAAGCCGGCGGCGACGACGAGGGCGGCCGCGAGCGCCGCCTCCGGATAGCTTAAGTTCATTGGTCTCGGGGCTCCGCTCGGGAATATGCTTGAAGCCCTCCCGTCCGGCGCAGGAGGCCGGTCGCGGGTCCATGAGCGTGGACGTAGGCGTGCGCACGGGTCTGGGGCTCCGGGGGGGGCTGTGGGGTTAAGGGGGGGGCGGGGGGCCCGGGGCTTCCTGTAGGGCCGGGTAAGCCCGCGCCG
>JAIRZX010000472.1 GCA_031267005.1 Deltaproteobacteria bacterium | reverse complement strand
CGTTCCCTTGCCCTTGTCCTTTAGCTTCGACCAGTACCGGCTCAGGAGGGTGGCCGCCGTGAGGAAAGCCGACGAGTCCACGGATTCGAGGACTCCGTAAACCTCCTTGGAGAGCATCTTCCCCCTGCGCTTTTTCCAGTCTTCCCTCAAATCGAAATTTTCAGAAGCGAAAACGGCTGTCACAAGATCGAAGACGTCTAGCGTCACCCCGCCAGTGTTGACCTTCTCGAACACCTGGCAAACCGCAACCTTCTGCGTCTCCTTGGACAGCTGGATTATCGGCGATCTGTAAGACTCCACTGGCTTTATTACGCTCGACCTGAACCTGTCAAGGCTCTTGACCGTCTCCTTGTCGTAATTGTAATATTCGCGGCACGACTCCATCCAGCCGTCCAACCCGCCGCTGAAGACCTTGTTCAAGGGGAACATCTTCGTGGCGAACTCCAGCTCCGGAGTACTGAGATCGAGCACCACCGCTGTATCGAAATCCCGCTTGATCAACCTATCCTCGGGAACCGCCTTCACCGCTTCGGAAAGCGAATTGGGATTGGAAAGCGCCTGGTCGATGTCTATGTAATAAAAGCGTTTGATAAGCCTGCCCCTGTTTCCGATCGTGGCAGTGGCTTCCTGGCTGTACAAGGCGTTGTAAAGAGACGTGAGCCTCTGCTGGCCGTCCAGGACGAGGTTCTTTGGCTTGCTATCGGGCGCGGTCCCTACGAAGTGGCGGTACTTGAAGTTAATCGTTTCCGGCGCGTACTCGAGAAACATCATGGCGCCCATCGGGTATGATTGGGCTACGCTGGCGATGAGTTCGCGAATCCTGTCGTTGTCCCATACCCAGCCGCGCTGGAAGTCGGGGAGCTGGAGATCGCCCCTGTTAATATCCTTCAAAATTTCCGAAAGTTCGATGTCGCGGGTGTAAAAATTGGGCATGCCGAAATGTCTCCAGTCTCTGGGGCAACGCGAAGCCGTCACGGACGTTGCCGACACGGCGTTAGGGATCCTCAGAACGGGCACCTCGCCGTTACGCCCGTTCGGGTTTTCAGCCCCGTCCTTACCGCGCAAATATACGCCACATCGCCGCCCAATTCAAACAAATGTTTTGGCATTAACTATCCCGAAAAGATTTCCGCTTCCAGAACCAGACGGCTTACGCGCAACCTAACCAGAAGTTTTCCGCGCTAAATAACCGTCGGGCGCACCAGCCTTAAAGGCAACCCCGGAACCTGAACCGGATAACCTGCGGAATGCCGACAGCCTGCTCCAGTGCGCTTCAATGAGTTCCTGTGAGCTCCAGGGAGCTTCAGACTCAGGGAGGACGGGTCCAGTCCGGGCGCGGGGAAGTCCAGGCTCGGGGAGTACAGATCCAGGCTCGGGGAGTACAGGTCCAGGCTCGGCGAGGATTTGGATCCCGGATCGGGCGGGTGGGATTCAACCCGGCCTCGGCAAGCTTCCGCCTCCGGAAGCCTCCCCCGCGTTGCCGCCCTTTCCGCCCATTCCGCCGCGCGGACCGGCTGCCTACGCCAGGCGCGCGAGGTACTCCTCCATGGTCCTCCGGCGGCTTTGCCCAGCGGCCTTCAGGGCGGCTGCCGTCTCGGGGTCCTTCCAGGGCGGCTGGAAGCCTATCTCGCGGCCGCCGCCTCCCTTGTCGCTAGTCAGGAGGGGCCTTATCTTGGAGGACATGTGGGTGTCGTCCCCCATGAAAGCCAGGAGAGGCCTCCTTATCCTCCCGCGGCGGGCCAGGCACTCAGTCAGGAACACCGCGTGGGAGGGCGTGGAAGGGTTCCAGACCTCCCAGCCGTCCGCGTCCAGCTCGGCCAGGAGCGCGGGCCAGAACCTCGGCGGGTGGGGCACCACTATTCCCGCGCCCGCTCCCCTGGCCTCCTCTATGAATTCTTCAGCCTCGTGGAAGCGGGCGGGGTCCGGCCGCGATTTGACCCGCGCCTTCAAGAGGTTCACGAGCGAGAGCAGGCGGTCCAGCCCTGCCGGGTCCGTCCCGCGCTCCTTGCTCTCGATGAAGTCGGTGGCCAGCCGGTTTTTCAGCATCGCGGCCCCGGGCCCTGAGGCTATGCCGCTCGCGTCGATCATCGCCTTTAACGAGGACAGGTGGCTCGCGGCCCGCTCCAGCTCGGGGGCGGCGAAGCCGGATTTTGCGAGCTCCGCCTCGGCGCCAGGATCGGGGCGCGCCGCGAGCTCGAGTATTTCCAGGAGCTGAAGCTCCCGGTAGCGGAATGTGCGCTCCACCATTCCCCTGAAGGCGGAGGAGCCCTCGAGCCTGCCGGCCCTGGCGTGGACGAGGAGCTGTATCTTCATCCCGCACTTTTTCGACCAGACGTCCGCCTCGACGCCGCTCCAGGGACCCAGCGACGCTATCACGTTGTGCTGGGTGGGCACGGCGAAGCTCTCCCGCGCGGCGGGGAACGCCCTCGCCAGGCGCTCTCCGACGAGATCTGCGGGGACCCACTCCGGGTGGAAGTGAGGCGCGAAGCAGCACGCCTCCTCCGGGTCCGTCATGTCCGGCGCGGCGGCCGCGGCCCTCTCCTCGGGAGTAAGCTCCGTGCAGGTCAGGCGCCGGAAGATCTCCCAGTCCCCTGGGGATACGCCAGCAACGGCCATCGGCGCGGCCCCCGGCGAGGCCGTCGTCCCGGCCCCCGCCGCCCCGGGCGCACGTCCCCCCGGCCCGCCGCCTCCAGGCGCGACCGCGCCTCCGCCTTGCGGGCTGGCCCTGGCGGGCGCCTCCTTCTGGCCGTAGCATGCCATCGCAGGCCCTTCCGTCTGGCGCCGCCCCTTCAGCCCTGGTCCGGCGGGCCGGGGAGCCTCACCTTGGCTGAGAGTTTCGCCACCTCCTGGTTGACGTCGGCCTGGGCTATGGCCAGCGCCTCGTTCACCGCCGCCACGATCAAATCCCCCAGCATTTCTGTGTCGTCGGGGTTCACCACCTCGCGCTCCATCTCCACCGAGACAAGCTGCATCTTCAGGTTGGCGGTGGCCTTCACCATGCCGCCCCCGGAACTGGCCGTGACCGTCTTGCCCCCGGACTCCTCCAAAAGTTTCAGCATGCCGTCCTGGAGCTCTTGGACCTTGCGGATGAGGGCGTTGGGCCCTTCGGCGTTCCCGTCCATATCGAAGCCTCCCTCGCCCCGGAAAACTGCCGTCGCGGGGCGGTGCAAGTCCTGGCCCCTGTCCGGGGCCTGACCGGAAATCGGCGCCCCCGGCGGCCCGGCCGCGCCAAGGCATTATAGCGGAGGGGGCTGGGGGTTTCCAGCGGGCGCGGCCGCCCGGCCGCCCCCGGCAAAATCGCCGCGCCGGCCGGGCATCGGCGGGAAGGCGCGCCCCGCCGCCCGCAGAACCCCTTGAAGCCTCCCGCCCCGGCGGGGCCGGCCCAGCCGGGGACGGGGGGACCGCGCCGGCCCCTCCGGGGCGTAGGGCTCGCTTTAAGGAACCGGGAGGCCTCCCGCCGTTCAGTCGTCGTCGTCAGAATACCCGTCGTCAGGGACGTCGTCCGCGAAGCCCCCGTCCAGGTACTCTTCCGGGGCCGGGCCCCCCCCGTCGGGGCCGTCCCCGGACCAGCCGGCGTCCCACCCGTCCTCGGAAAAGGGCTCGCCGTTATCGGGGCTGGGGCCCAGGAACGGGACCGCCTCGGCGTGCAGGAAGCCGATAAAGGCTC
This sequence comes from Deltaproteobacteria bacterium, assembly GCA_031267005.1. Lineage (GTDB taxonomy): Bacteria > Desulfobacterota > Desulfarculia > Adiutricales > Adiutricaceae > JAIRZX01. Next base: position 436 of record JAIRZX010000472.1, on the reverse strand, counting down.
CGGGATTGGATCGCATGAAGTCGGAGACCTCCGGAGTGGCCTTGAGGCGCTCGACTATCTCCTTGCCGCCTTCCACGTTGAAATGCATCCCTGGAACCGTCGAGGCGGGCCGCCCGGCGCCCTGGGGGCCGGGCCCGGCCCAAGGCCGGCCCTGGGGGCCCGCCGGCGGCTGGGGCCGGACGGGATCGCGCTGCGGAGGCGACGCGTGCGGAGCTTGCGACGGGGCCTGGGTTGCCTGGGGCGAATGAATTCCGGGGGATGCCGGAACCGCCTTCGGGTCCGGCGCCTGCGGAACGTCAGGCGGGGCCTGCTGGGCGGAGGGCGCCTTCGGAGCGGCAGGCGGGGCCGACGGCGGGGCGGAGGGGGGCTGCGGAACGGCAGGCGGGGCCGGCGGGGCGGAGGGGGGCTGCGGAACGGCTGGCGGGGCCGGGCTGCC
>JAIRZX010000460.1 GCA_031267005.1 Deltaproteobacteria bacterium | reverse complement strand
TTTCCGATAATTCAAAAATCAGAAGCGCCGTCGAAAGCGCCCTAGTGATGAGCGGGGGGCATGGCCCTGCTTTTCCGGGCTTTAGTAATTTTGGCCATGCCTGCCTCGCCCGAATCCTGAGCGAAAGCGCCCGGGCGGGACTTTTCGGAAGCGGCCCGCAATAATTATCTGCGCCAGGAGGCCCGGATGAGGTTTCGAAAGAGCATAAAAATTTTACCTGGACTAAAGCTCAACATCACCCAAAACGGCATCAGCTCCGTCTCCATAGGGAAGCGAGGCGCCACTTTGAACGTCGGCGGCAAGCAGGGCCCCAAGATGACCGTGGGCCTCCCGGGCACCGGGCTGAGCCACACCGTGAGGCTGGGTTCCGGCCAGCACAGGCCCAGGGGTTCCGCCGCCCAGCGGTTCGTCGGCCCGTTGGACGGTGCCGCCGTAAACGAGGCGGAGTACGAAAGGCAGCTCTACGTCCAGAGGCTCAACCAGCACTACCTAATACGGCGCCCGACCGGAGACGCGGCCGAGCCCTACCGGAGCTTCATGCCGGCGAAGCCCGCTTTCAGGGTTTGGCCCGTCCTGTTGACGGCCTTAAGCTTCATCGCGTTCGTTCGGCTCCTGGCCAAGCCGAGCGCGGAGACGTACTCCGCCGAGTTCGTGGCGCTCGTGCTCCTTTTGCTCTCCGGAGGGTGCCTTTTGGCCGACGCAGTAAGGCGGATCAAGTGGGCCAAGGCCGCTGGCCGCGTCGTGGATCTCATGCGGAGCGCCCAGACGGGGCACGGCGCCGCAGTCGAGGCGGTGCTCGTCCGGGATCTGGACGAGGCCTTCGGGGCCGCTGGCGCCGTGTCCGACGTCCGCGCCTCCCCCGACGGGGCCGAGGTGTCGCTCGACGTCAGCCTCCCGAAAATCCAGGATCTCGCCCAGGCGGTCCCGCCCTCCCGGTTCAGCAAGGCGGGCATAAGGGCCGAGCGGAAGAAGGAGCAGGCCGTCCGCGACGACTACCGGCTTCTCGCCCACGCGACCCTCGTGAGGGCGGCGGCCGAGGTTTTCCTCTTCTGCCCTACGGTCCGGATGGCCGTTCTCTCCGGCTGGTCCGCCTTAACCGATCCTTCGACCGGCCATCCCGTCCGCGCCTGCCTCCTCTCCGTCGCCTTCGACCGTGCCATCTGGGACGTCTTGAACCCGGCCGAGGCCGAGCCCGTTGATCTGGTGGGCCGCTTCGCGAACAGGAGGCACGCAGCCCCGGACGGCGCCTTGCTACCCGTCCAGGCCTTCCCGCCGGTCTGAGGGCGGGGGCCAAGCCTGGGAGCGGGGGCGGGGAAGGGCGGCGGGGAAGGGCGGCGGGCAGCTCCGCCTCAGCCTTCCTTATCTCCCCGCGCTCCGCCTTCCTTTCCCATCCGCCTCAGCCTTCCCCCTCCCTTCGCCCTGCGCCTGACTTACCGTGACCAAAGCGCGCCGGATAAAAAACGCCCCGCCGGTCCTTGCAGGGAACAAGAACCGGCGGGGCATTTTCCGTCCCCCCTTGATCCTGCCTGGCTCCTCCGGAGTGAGGGAGAGGAGCCTGCAAGAGGGGGGTAAAAACGGATGGGACCGGCCTAATCCGACAGGACCCCGCGAAAGGCCAGATGCGGGGCCCCTGCTACCTCCACGGTTTCCCGCCGGTCCCGCCAGGAAACCAAAATTCGCCCCGCCGCGGCTGGCGCGGCAGGGCCATTCCGCCCCTTGTGTGCCCTGCCCGGCCCCCCGGAGTGAGTGAGGGGGCCTACAAGAGGGGTAGAAGCCCGGATAACCCCGCCTGGCCAGCCAGGCGCGGGTCCGAAAACTTTCAGGCGGGCCTGGACCCTTGGGCTGGCCTGCCCGCCGGGCGCCTTCCGCGACCGCGGCCGAAAATACCGAGGCCGGGCGCCTTACGCCGGTCGGGCGCCTTTCCCCCCCTCGCCCGCTTCCCCGGAGAAGGGGTCGCCCTTGCCTTCGACGAGCGACCGGCAGAGCTTCACGGCCTCCCAGCCGTCCAAAACGACGTGGTCGACCTCAAGGAACCGCCTGGCCTCCTCGCGGCGGCCCCTTTTTCCCCCGTTCGGGAAGTTAGGGCCCAAAAACCCGCAGCCGACGAAAAACGGCGGGGCGGGACGGTCGGTGTAGGCGTCCCTGACCAGCCGCGTGAGGCGCCTGACCTCCTCGACGCTGTTAAGGAGGAGGACCGAGACGCCCACCAGGTCCGGCTCCCGCTGGAGGATTTCCTTCAGGAAGATCCTGGCGGGCACCCCGGCCCCCAGGTCCACCACATCGAAGCCGTCCGCCCTCAAAAGGTAGCCCGCGAGGTTCTTGCCCAGGTCGTGGAAGTCGCCCGCCGTGGTCCCCAGGACCACCAGCCCCTTGCGGCCTCCCCGGCGGGCGGCCTCCAGGGCGGGGATGACCGTCTCCATGGCGGAGCGGATGATCTCGCCGGCGAGCATGAGGCCGGAAATGTAGCAGGCCCCCGAGTCGAAGAGCCTTCCCACTTCCGCCGCGCCCTCGGTCAGCGCCGCGACGATCCGTTTCGGGTCCTCGCCCGCCTCCAAGGCCTTGCGGACGGCCGAGAGGAGCGCCACCTCGTCGAAGGCGGCCATGGTCTCGGAGACCTTGCGCGCGTAGGAGGACTTGGCGGCGCGGGAGGCAGGCCGCTTGGCTGGCGCGGGATCAGGCATTGAACGGCCTCCCGCCGGAAGGCTTGGAAGGCGCATCCCCGCCGGAAGGGTCCGGGGCCCTGAATCCCCGGGCTTTCGGGCGCGAGCCGGCCTTAACGGCGGCGGGAGCGTCGGGGCGCCTGCCGCAGGCGTCGAGCGGGAGGCCCAGCTCGGCCGTGAGCGTCAGGACCCCTTCCGGGGCGGTGTAGGAGCCCGCCGCCACCGGGCGCGAGGAGGAATCGAAGAACAGGTAATCGAGCCTGACGGCGGGATCGCCCGCGCGGCGGCCGAAAAGCTTCGCCTCGGCGTCCGAGAGCTTGGCCGGGGAGACGTTTAAAGACGCGGATTTCAGGAGGCCCTGGGCGCCTCCCTGGATGAGCCCTTTCAAAAATGAGCCGGAGAGTTCCGCCTCTATGAGGGGGCGGTAGGGATCGAGTATCACCAGCCCCTCTTCCGCCATGAAGGGGGCCTTCCCCGGAAGCCTGAAGGAATGGCGCATAAGCGCGAGCGGTGCGCCCGTGAGGACCCCGAGCTTGGCGGCTGAGCCGGGGGTGGCCCGCTCCACCGACGAGAAAAGGAGATCGCAGGAGAACTCCTCCCCGGCGAGTCCGGGGTCCGAGACGTTTAGGCAAAACGCGGCCTTGCGCCAGTTCAAGCCGGTCACGAAGGTGCCGCGGCCGGGATAGCGCTCCAGGATGCCCTCGTCGACCAAGACCTTCAAGGCCTGGCGCACCGTCAGAAACGACAGGCCCGTGGACTTGGCGAAGGCGGTCTCCGAGGGGATGCGCTCGCCGGGGCGGTACGTGCCGTTGGCCACGCGCCCCCTTACCAGTTCGGCCAGGCGCCGATACTGGGGGACTTCCCTTTCTCCGGGCAACTGCACCTGGGGGGCTGGTTTGTCGGCGTCGGTCATCTGGGCACCGAAGTCAAGATTCCCCCCCGGCAGGGCGACGGGAAAGACGGTGATGGATGGGCTGAATAGCTATATAGCTTTAAGCTTGTCCTTTATACCTCCCTTTCCAGCTGGATGTCAAGGGTTCTTAAGAGAATTCGCCGCAATTATTCCCCTTTGCGGAACTTAATCGGTTCCGGAGCCCGTCCGGAGCCCGGGGGACCGGCCCGCCTATTATCGGGAAACCGGCTTCCCTCTTAGGGATCCTGGCCCGCAGGGACGCAGGGGGCCTCTGCGGCGATCCTGGCAAGGGCCTGGCAGGAGCCTTAGGCGGGTGGAGCAAGCAGGGGAGGGTCGTTTTAAAGGCGCCGGAGAAGGCCGTTTGCGCCGAAAAGCGTCTGCCAAAGGCCCGTTGCGGCCATTGATGTCCCCGGCCGGGTGGCCGGAGAGGAGCGGAGAGGAGCGGGGAGGAGCGGGGAGGAGCGGGGAGGAGGGCTGGTCCTGGCGACTGCGCGGGAGAATCCGGGCAGGGTGGGGGCGAGAGACTGGCGGGATGTTGGCAGGCAGGCAGACGGGGGGAAGACTGGGAGGTGGGGCGGAGGCAGGCGGGAGGAAGACAGGGAGGCTGGGAGGCGGGTCGGAGGCGGACAGGGAGGCTGGGAGGCGGGTCGGAGGCGGACAGGGAGGCTGGGAGGCGGGTCGGAGGCGGACAGGGAGGCTGGGAGGCGGGGCGGAGGCGGACAGGGAGGCTGGGAGGCGGGGCAGAGGCGGACAGGGAGGCTGGGAGGCGGGGCGGAGGCGGACAGGGAGGCTGGGCGGAGGCAGGAGGGAGGCTTGCGGCGGGGGTTAGCAGAGACAGCGGGGATTGCCGGTCGGAATCTGGGCGAGAACAGCGGGGAGGCG
>JAIRZX010000420.1 GCA_031267005.1 Deltaproteobacteria bacterium | reverse complement strand
CAAGATCCCCATCATTTGCGGGAGGGCGCCCCTTATAACCTCCAGCTCGGAGTCCGTGGGGACAGCCAGGGGGTTTCCGATCTGCTCGGCCGCCTGGTCCTTGGTCATGCCGCCGGGCGTCACGATCAGAAGGCCCGTCCCGAACTTGGTGGTGACGTAGGCCACCCGGTGTTCGTCGAAGCCGTGGCGCTTGCCTATGTCCATCAGGGTTTGCGGGTTGGGGTCCGTGGTAATGGCCCGGAAGAGCTCCAAGGCGCCGGGCACGTCGGCCTCCGTCAGCGGGGGCTGGCCGACGAATACTTCGTCGGGGATCTTCACCTCCTGGGCCGAGAGGGGGGGTGCGGGGAGAAGCGCGATGGCGAGGGCCAGGGCGGCGGACAGGGCGAGGGGCAAGGCCGTCGGGGGGGGCGAGTCGGATCGGGTGCTGGTTGGCGTCATTGGCGAAATGTCTCCGTCCCGCCCGCGGGCGGGGGCTTGTTTGGCGGCTCGCATCCGGGGGAGCTGTCCCTGGAGAGGCTAGGGGCCGTATTGGATGGAATTGGAACGGAAAGGGGAAAGGGAAAGCAAAGGCAGCGGGCGGAAAGGGCCAGGGCCTGCCGGGCCGGACGCCGGTCAGCCGCGGGGGGCGAAGCCCCGCGGCGTCGGCGGGGCGGGGGAGGGGGCGCGCCTTTTCCGGCGTGTTTTCCCTCCCGCGCCCGAAGGGGGCTGGCGCCGCTAACCGGACGGCTTGGCTTGCGCCAATGCCTCCCTAACGACCTCCAGCTCCGCGTCGTCGGGAATGGCCCGGGGGTTTCCGATGGCGCGGGCCACCTCCTCCCTGGGAGGGCCGTCAGGGTTCAAAAGGAGCGTCCCGGTCATGAACTTGGCAGAGGCGAAGAACAGCCTCTCCACGGTGATGTTGTGCCGGGCCGCCATCTGCCGGACGGCGTCCGGCTGGATGGGCCCGCCGCTGGTAGCGGCCATGAACTCCATGGCCGCCGGCGCGTCGGCCGCGGTGAGCGGGGGCTGGTTTTCGAAGATCTGGGCGTTCAAGCCTTCCTGGGCCGAGAGGGTGGCGGCGGGGGCTATGGCGGCGGCCAGGGCCAGGGCCAGGGAGAAGGCGACGGGGAGGGGGAAAGCGGGGCGGAAGGCGGGGAGGGCGGGCGCGGGCCGCTGCCGGGCGGAGGTTCTGCGGGCGGGGAGGTTTTTCGTCATCGGCTTTGCAAAGATCCTGTGCTGGAAGGGGAGCGTTATTGTTTTTGGGACGGAAGGGGCTGCTGAGGGGCGGGCCCGGACGGATGGAGGCTGCCGCAGCTCTCCAGGGTGTCGTTGAGCTGGCCCTGGGTGCCGCGCATGATTTCAAGCTCCGAGCAGGACGGGACCGCGAGAGGCGTCCGGGCCATGCGGGGTATCTTCCCGGCAGGCCGTTCGGAGGGCTTCGGCATGGCGGCGCCCGTCAAGAACCTCGACATATAACAGACCAGGCGGGGCAAGGCGGTTTCGCGCTCGAGGGCGACTGGCGCGTAGTCCGCGTCGGCGGCGCTCTCCGACGCCGCCGCGCGGAGCATCTCCAGGGCGGCCGGCATTTCCTCCGGGGTCAGCGTCGGTTGCCCTTGGAAGATGGCCGGGCCCAGTCCGCCCGTCTCTTGGGCGGCCAGGGGGAAGGGAACAAGGAGGGAGAGGGCGGCTGCCAGGGCGAACGCCGGGGAAAGCGCCTTCGCCTTTTCCGGAGGCGGGCTGGAAACTGCCTGAAGGAAGAGAAGGCCCTGAAGGGAGCGAAGGCTTTGAAGGATGAGAAAGCCCTGAAGGGTGAGAAAGCCCTGAAGGATGAGAAGGCCCTGGAGGCAGAAAAGCGGTCTCGTGGGGCTCAATCCCCAGAGCGGGCGGCCTTTGGAGGCCGCCCGCCGAGCCGGGCGGAAGCGAGGGGGGGGGCTGGTATCCTGGGAGCGGGTGGGCCGCAGTGCCGGTTACTGCGATATGATTTCGAGCAGCTCGTCCTGGACGCCCCTTATGACCTCAAGTTCAGAATCGTCGGGGACGGCCAGGGGGGTTCCCGCTTCGCGGGCCATATCCTCGCGGGACGGGCCTTCCGGCATGAGCAGGGCCAAGCCCGTCATGAATTTCGCTGAAATGAAGGACAGACGCTGGGGGGTGATGCTGTGGGAAAGGGCGATCATCATCAAGGCCTGCGGGTCGGGATTGTCCTTGGTCATCTCCCTCAAGGCGTCCAAGGCCGCGGGCACGTCTTTCTGGGTCAAGGGTTCCTGCCCTTCGAAAATGGAAGGGTCCAGCGCCGCGAAGGCCTGCTCGGGGGTCGGGAGCGCGAGGGAGAGGGCGAGAACCGCGGCCAGGGTTGCGGCCAGGGACAGGACGGACGGGAGCGGAGGTCCGTCGGGAGTCGGGCGGCGTGTCATTACGGGGTACTCCAGTCTGTTGCGGGCGGGCGGATATCCGGGCTGGCGGCTTCAGCCCCCCTTGCCGGAAGGGGAGGATCAGCCGTCCGGTGGGGACAATTGCGAAGGGCGGAAGCGGGGAAGGCGCCGGGGCGCGGCGAGGGCGGGCCGCGAAGTGCCCGGAAGGGCCCTGAAGTTCCCGGAAGGTCCCCGAAGTGGCCGAAGGCGGCGGGAAGGTGACGGAGGGCTCGGGCGGGAGGCCGGAAAAGGCAAAGCGCGCGGGGGGCTGCGTCCGCAGGGAGGCACGCGCGGCTCCGGGCGGCGGCTACTTCTTCAGCCCGAGCTCGGCCTCGATCTTCGGCAGAAGGGCCCCTATCGCCTCCAGCTCGGCCGCGGAAGGCACGGCGAGCGGGGTCCCGTAGAGCTCCTGGATCTGGGCGGGGGTGGCCCCCCGCTTCAGCATCAGGAAGCCGGCCCCGAAGCGGGAGGCCACGTAGGCGGCCCGGTAGGGGTCGTCCACCTTGTGGCGGCGGGCCAAAGCTTCCATGTCGGCGGCGGTGGCGTTTCCTTCGCGGCCCTGCCTTATCAGGTCCACCGCCAGCCCCAGGTCCGCTTCGGTTACGGGCTTCTGGCCGTTGAAGATCTCCGGCGCGAGGGGCGGGGGAGCCTCCTGGGCGGCCAGGGGGGAGGGCGGCGCCAGGGCCAGGACCGCGGCCAGAACGGCCAGAACGGCCAGAACGGCCGAGACGGCCGGGGGGGCGGCGGGGACAAGGCGCGCGGGGCGGGAGCCGGGGGAGGCGGGCGTTACCATTGTTCGATTCGCGGCTCCGGGGCCGGGCGCGGAAAGCGCCTGTCCCCCTGTTCGGCAGGGGAAGGGCCTGGAAAGGGGAGGGGGATTCGCTTTGAATTGACCAGTTTAGCAGGAAGCGGGAAAGGTTAACAGCTTTTCTCAATGCCGCAAAACATGAGCGCCGCGCCCTTCAAGCGGGCGCGGGGCGGGGTAAGGCCCCGGACGGGGCCGGCAAGGGCAAGGCTATAAGGGGGCGCGGGAGCGGGGACGGCCGGGAGCGGGCGGCCCTCAGGCCGATTTTTGGCCTTGCCCCGCGGGGCGTTTCCCGACCCCGGCCGCCCCTGCTTTTTCCATTAACGCGGCGCGGCGTCCCGGGCCGCGTCTTCAGAAGGACCCGCAGGCTATTTTTTCAGTCCCGGGAAGAGCGGCGCCAAGGAGTCGTAATGGGGGCGCACCAGCTCCAGTTCCGCAGGGGTAGGGAGCGCCTCGCGGGTGCCGGCCGCCCGCGCGGCTTCGTCGGCGTCGCCCGGGCGGGCTATCAGTATGATCGCGGCTGAGACTTTGGTGACTATGAAGTCCAGCCTCTCCTTGGAGACACCGTGGCGGGCGGCCAGGCGGTCTATCTGGTCGTCGGAGGCGTTCTGGGCTGTCAGGCGCAAGGCGTCTGCGGCAACGGGGATCTCGTCAGCCTGAAGCGGGGGCTGGGAGCGGAAAAACGCGTCCAGCTCCCCGGCGGGGGCCTGCGCCTGCGCCTGGGGCTGGGCCGGAGCCCTGCCCTGGGGGTAGGCCGCCGGGGCCGCCGCGAGAATCGCGGCCATGGCGGCGGCCGTAAAGGCCGCCGCGAGCGGGAAGGCGGCCCTTTTGGCCGCGGGTGCGGATGGAGCTTTCACGATATTTTCCTCAAGCCTTTCGCGTCCTTTGGCTCGGATGCCGGCTGTAGGGGGTGCAGGCCAAGCGGGCGGGGGCCCGTTAAAAATGGCGGCCGCCGGTTTGGAATGGCGGTCGCGGGTTGAAGGGGGGCGGCGGCGGGTTTAGCGCGCGGCTGAGGGAAAGATCCGGCGCTGCTTCCAGGGCCGCTTCGGCGTCGGTCGGGATCGGGCGCGGACAGGGGCTGGCGGGCTCGCGTTAGCCCGGGGCGGCCGGCGTTCACCGGCGCCTCCAGGCGCCGCGGCGAGCCCATTTAGGCCTTTGGTCCCTTCGGCTCATCGGGAGCGCGGCGTCCGCCCGCAACGGCCGCCGGCATCCGGTCTTGGAAAAGCCCGGCGGGCGAGGGGAGGGGAAGGGGGGAGGGAAGGGGACGGCGCGGAGCCGGAGCCGGGGAAACGGCAAAGGACGGGGTAATCGGGCAAGCGCAAGAGCAAGAGCAAGAGCGAAGGCGAGGGCCGGAGCCGGAGGCTCCCTCGGGCGGCCGCAACGGCCCGGCGCTCGGTCAGCGTCCGGGTCGGGCCGGGATGGCGGGGCGGGGCATTCAGTTCCCCCTTCTCCGGGAGGGCTTGCGGGCGGGGGCCGCTCTCGCCGCCTTGTCGCGGCGGGTCCGGGATATCTGGGCGAAGGCCCTCGCGATGGCGGGCTCCTTGGCCAGCACCAAGGCCGTCTCCTCTTCAGTGGGGAGCGCGAAGGCCGGGAACTTTTTGGCTTTGAGACCCTCCGGATCCAGATGGCCCATGAGGGCAAGCCCCGCCTTGGCGGTCACGTACGCGAGCCTCCCCTCCGTCCATCCGGTGGCCGCTATGAGCGACTGGAGGCCGGAGGGATCGTCCTTCAGGGCCTCAATCTGCGGAAGGTGGCTTACGTAGAACTCCACGTCCCTCTCGGTCAAGGGCGGTTCCCGGCTCATGGCGTCGTAGAGGTGCGCCGCGCTCCAAGCAGTGGCGGGGGAAGCCTTGCGGGCGGGCTGGGAGTCTGCGTCCTTGGCCGGGGCGTCCGCCGCCGTGGCGGCGGGGAGGGGAAGGGCGGTGGAGAGGGCGAGCGCCGCGGCCAGGGTTACGGCCAGGGAAGCCGCGGTACGGAAAGACGCCGGGCGCAAGGTTCCGAGGGGGGAGGCGGCCGGGCCGGGCGCTCCCCGGAACTGGTCCGGGGAATAGGGCCCCGCGCGGTCCAGGCCCGCGCCCGAGGGGACGGCGCCGGGCTCCCTTCCTGGGGCTTCCGCGGGACGCAAGGCACGCAACTTCACCGAACCCCCGGCCCTTGCCGCGGGCGAGCCGCCCTCAGCCTGGCCCATGGAAGTCCCCCGCCTCGGCGTACTCCCTGGCCAGGGCCATGAGGAGCGGGAACATGATCTCGTGGTGGCCGGTGAGGTTCACCCCGCGCCCCCTGTCGCGGGTAGGCCTCTCCACCACGTTCACACGGGGGCGGTACTGAAGGATGAAGTCCATGTTGGCCGTGAACAGCCCTTCCTGCCGGAAGCCCAGGTTGCGGGCCAGCGACACGGCCTTCAGGAACACCTCCGGCATGATCACGGCAGATCCGAGGTGTAAGAAAACCCCGCCTTCCAGATCCGCCACCAGGCGGCAGAACAGCCTGAAGTCCGCGTCCGCGGCTTTCCCCAGATCCCCCGCGTCGAAGTCGGGGTGGATGGCGAAGACGTCCGTGCCGATGGCGGGATGGACCGTGAAGGGGATCCCGAGCCTGTGGCAGGCCGTAAGGACGCTCAGGCGCCCCCAAGGGGGATCGGAGGCGGAAAGGATCCTGGCGCAGGCTTCCCCCAGCCCCTCCCTCGGCCCGCGGGCGCCTTGGGACGCGGCGGCCTCCCTGGCCGCACGGCACACGAAGGCGCCGGTCTCGGAAGTGACGCCGAAGGCGCCTTCGGGAAGCGCGGCGGAGACGTCCTCGGAGGTGGCGCCGGCCGTGGCGGCCTCGAAGTCGTGGACCAGCACGGAGCCGTTCGCGTGCACGGAGGTTATGAAGCCGTCCTCCATGGACGCCGCTATGACCGGCCCCAGGCCGACTTTGATCGGGTGCCCGCCCATGGCGAGCATCACCGGCCTGTCCCCAGCCCTGGCCCTGGCCACGGCCCGGGCGGCGAGCTTCAGCTCCTTCGCGCCAAGGATCTCCGGCAACGAGTCGGCGAAGGCGCGGAAAGACGACCCGGCGGGCAAAGCCTTCCCGAAGGATCCGGCGTCCACCGTGGAAGGTCTTTCGGCCAGGCGGGAGAGGGCGGCTTTCCGGAAGTCCAGCTCCGGGGGCGGCTTGCGGCTCAAGCCTGCGCCTCGGGATCGAAGAGGATCCTGTCGCACAGCTCGCAGACGGCATGCCCGTAGAAGAGGTGGAGTTCCTGGATCCGGGGCGTGGAGGGGGCGGGGGAAAGGATCACTATGTCCGCCGCGCCCATGTCGGAGAGCTCGCGCCCGCACATGAAAACGGTGGCCAGGCCCTTTTCCCGGGCGGCCTTCAAGGCCTCGAGCACGTTCGGCGAGGTCCCGGAGGTGCTCATGGCCCACAGGACGTCACCGGGCCGGCCCAAGGCCCGCACCTGACGCGCGAAGACCTCCTTGAAGCCGTAGTCGTTACCTATGGCGGTGAGCTTCGAGGAGTCCGCCGCGAGCGACACCGCAGGGAGCCCCGGCCGCTCAGAAAGGAACCTCCCGACGAATTCGGCCGCGAAGTGCTGGGCCTCGGCGGCGCTTCCGCCGTTCCCGCAGATGAGGACCGTCCCCCCCTTGGCGATGGACGAGGCTATGGCCCGGGCGGCCTTGAGGAGTTCCGCTTTCTGGCTCTCCGCCGCGCTTACCGACGCGGCGAGATCCCCGTACAGGCTGTCGAGATAAGCTGTCAAGCGCGATCCTGTTCCCTGGAATGGATGCCCGCCGGGGTCGGCCCGAACAGGGCGGGGCGGGCCGGAGGCTGGCGAAGGGGGCGAAGCAGGCCTCGAGGCCGCTTGAGCCGAACGGAGCCGACGAGGGCCGCCGATAAGGCGCGCGGGCGGAAAAAGGGCTGCGGCGCGGGAAAATAAAGGGGGAAAGCCGGACGGCCGAAAAGGCGGCGGGAGGCG
>JAIRZX010000410.1 GCA_031267005.1 Deltaproteobacteria bacterium | reverse complement strand
GTGAATGAAAAATTCCCCGAAACAGCCTATAGAGGAACGCGGCGTATGGCCGCGGTTTTTTTTAATGGCAATGTGCTTGCGCATTTATTCCCGCTTTCCTACAATACGCCCACCGCTTCTGCGGCCAATCCCGCGAATGGGGTTCCAAGGGGCCTCGAGGCCCCTTGGCCGCCGGAGGCATAGTTTTCTCCAGAGCCTTACGCAAGGAGCATACATGGAATTTCTGCCTGTTCACAGAGCGTTGCTGAGCGTCACGGACAAAACCGGCCTGGTGGACTTTGCCCGTTTCCTGTCGGAACGCGGGGTTGAGCTGGTTTCCACGGGCGGCACGCAGGCCGCGCTGGAGGCCGCCGGTCTGGCGGTGACGCCGGTGAGCCGCGTAACCGGCTTTCCGGAGATTTTGAACGGCCGGGTGAAGACCCTCCACCCCAAGGTCCACGCGGGCATCCTCTACCGAAGGGACGTGCCCACCCACGTCGGCGAGATGAAGACCATGGGCTGGGACGGCATAGACATGGTGGTGGTGACCCTGTACCCCTTCGAGCAGGTGATCAAGAAGCCCGAGACCACCCTGGAGGACGCCGTCGAGAACATCGACATCGGGGGCCCCTGCCTGTTGCGGGCCGCCGCCAAGAACCACGCCCACGTGATAGCGGTATCCGATCCTGACGACTACGGCTGGATCCGCGACGAACTCCGCCGAAACGAAGGCTGGCTCCCCGAGGCCAGCCGCCGCAAGCTGGCCCAGGCTGCCTTCGCTCGCACGAGCCGCTACGACGCGGCGATTAGCGAGTACCTAGCGGCGAGGCTGTAGGCCCCGTCACGTTCCCGCCTCGGCGCGTCCCCCCCCCCGAGCGAGGGAAAGGGGGAGGCGGCGATCCCGGAGCGCCGCCCTTATTCTCGGTCCTTCCGAGGCCGCGCTAACCCGTTGCGGCCTCGGCGTCCGCCACTCTGGCCCCGGGCCGAACTCGGAACCGCTTCAAAATCCAGGCCCGGTTCCCCGTGATGGCTCCACGCGGGCGGAAGGCCGCCCGAGCTTGCCGCGATACTCCGCCAAGGAACGGGAGCGGCATCCGCCTTAGCCCGATCCGCGCTGCGGCGGGGAGCCCATAAACGGGGCCCATGGCGGCATCCGTACTGGGAGGCCGCGCTCGAAGCGGCCGACGGCCCCGGCTTACGCCCTAAGTGCCTCCGCCCCCCGCGTCCCCTCCTCCAGATCCCTGCGCCTGCCCCCGCCCTGCGTGAGTTCCCCCGGGTCCCGATCGTCCGGCGCGTACAGGCCCGTCCGAGGCGGAGCCTTCCCAGACAGCCGGCTCCCCCCGCCGTCCGGGAGCTTACGGGGCTCTGGCCTTTTCTGCCCCCCCCCCCCCGGCCGTCGGCTCCAAAGCCTTAGGTCCCCGACTCCAAAGCTTTGGGCCAGCCGGGAGCCGGGTATCGGGCGCCGGGGGCTCGCGGCGGCCCTCATCCCGTTGGGACCGGGTCCCCTGACCCGGAGAAAAACCGGCACGGGGGAACTGGAGAGCGTGGCGGGCCCTCTGGTGTTCCGCGTCTGCCCAGGCCCGGAGGGTCTTTATAAAGTCCGCGCTCCCGCCGGTCGCTTTCCGGACGGCTGGGTTTTGCCGCAACAGGCCCGGACGGGGCTTGGGACGGTGGAAAGTCGCGGCCCCGTCCTTCAGCCCGCTGGGCGGCGGCAGGTGCAGGGGTCCTGGGAAAGCCTCCCGTATTGCCCTCGGGACGGTTTGCCCCGGCAGGGGTACTCCCTCCAAATCCCGGCGCACAGAAAATATGGGCAGAATGTCCATGCTGGAGGCAGGTTTTCTAAAAACTGTTGACTTCCGTCCGGACGGTCGCTATAGTTCCAAAAAGTGCGTCCGGGCCGTGAGGGCCCGACGCGTGCTTTCCCCTGGGAGCCCAACAGGTTTTCCGCTCGCCCCTGCGGCGGCTTTCACCCGTTCGGGTGTTTGACATACCGAATCTCCCGAGCTTCGTTTTAGCGGTTTCCGTCCGCCCGCTTCCGGTGAATCACTTGGCTATGCCAGCCTTTTCCAGCAAAGCGCCCTGCGACGTTTCCCCGCCATCCCTCCGGGCGGCGGATTACGTTCCTTATCGCGCTATGGCTAATACTGGCATAATTATTGCATCTCTCTCTCTCTCTCTCTCTCTCTCTCTCTCTCTCTCTCTCTCTCATGCGGTAGGATCGCCTAGCCGCCCTTTCAGCAACACCAAGTTTCTGGCCCGCGCCTTCCTCTTCTGGACGGTTGCGGGTTTTTTTGTGCCGCACGGCTGAACCGGAAATCCGGTCCGGTCCAGTGCGGCTTTTTTTGTCCCCGCCGGGAAAACCGCCCTCTCAGGCTTCCACCGGGGACTCTCAGGGCCTCCCCGCCCAGCTGGCGGGGCCGGGCCCCCCGCTCAGGTGCAGTGCCTCCGCACTCTCGCGAAGGCGGCTCGCGGCCCCATCCGGCGTCCCCGCGAGGTCCGGCCGAGCTTTTCGATCCCTCTCGCCCTCTCCCCTGACTCTCCTCTTTGCCCAACCCTCTCCTTCCCCTCTCTCGTACTTTCCCGACGATTCCTCTCCATCCTCTCTTACGCCTCCTCTCGTCATGCCAGACGGCTTCGCATCTGAAGACCGGGTTCTGCCCGCCCTCAGACGGCAGACCGGGCGCTACCCGCTCGCCTAAGTCCCGACAGGGGCCCGAACTCTCGACGGCCTCTCTCGAGGCCGCAACCCGGAACGAAGCGGCGCAACGTACTTGCGTTCTTAGGCCCGCGCCGAGAATTTCCCGCATTGCAAACGCCTCTGCGGGGCCCAGGGCGCGACAGGAGGTTTCAGCTGGCCGGAGCCCTTCCGGGACTTAAAGCCCAGCTTTTCCACAGAGCAGTGGCCCGCAAGCCGTTGCCGTCGATTTAGGCCTTCCACCTCTCACTCTCACTCTCACTCTCACTCTCACTCTCACTCTCACTCCGTCCTCTCGCAATCACTCTCACTCCGCGCGGTTCCGTTCTCGCACGACCGCATGGGTTACGTCCGCCTGTCGCCCCGCCGGGCGCCGGGAACACCCCCCCGTCTACGCCGCGTCTGGCACCGTCCTGATTTTCCCCGGGCGGCGCGGGCTATTACTGCGCCCGGTGCCCTGTGTCTGCCGGAGGCGCGGCGGAGCCGACGCGAACCTTGCCCGGTCGCAACGGCTAAGCCCGTCCGGGGGCGATCGCGAAACGTCCGCCGCCATCGGCGAAAAATAGACAAGCCGTCCTGCGCGGAAGGATGCCACCCGGCGGAAACGACTGCTTGCAAAAATCTATTTTTTGAGACACTGGAAACAGGAGAATAACATTGAACAGACAATCGCATGTTCCAAACAGTTGCGCCCAAAGCCGCTTCGGGACGCTGGCAGCCACGCTTGCGGCGTGCCTTATCGCCTTCGCCGCCCTGGCGTCCTTTCCGGCGGCAGCCTTCGCAGATACCACTACATTAGCCTTATGGGAGCTCGTAACCCCCACCCACGCCTGGGTAACAAGCGTTAATACTACTCCTGGAGGAACGACGCTTGGCGACATAGTCATTTCCTTTAACGGCACGACACCTGAATACCAGAACTTCACGCTGACGTTCAATAACAGCGTTTCCGGAAACAGCGTCGCGGCTGGCGCTTCAGACACGGCAACCGTCAATCTCAACAAACTGATAATAACGACCGGCGCCGATCAAGCGCTGTTCGCCATAGGCGGCGTTTCCGCAAACCCTTCCCAAAGCGTCACCGTGACGAACAACCAAGTCAGCGTGGCGGTCCTGGGGACGACCACCATCGCCAACAATGGTGGAATATACGGAGGCCTTGCCCAGCACGGCCCAGATATTGCGCCGACTGACAATTTTACAGCTACCGTAACCGGCAACTTCGTGGTGTTCGAAGAAGGCTACACGTCCACTAACGCCGATATGCTATTCGTCATAGGCGGCCAAATAGCCGGCACAGAAATCTCCCCCGGCAACTACGAATACGCCGGAGGCAACGCCTCGGGCAACTACGTGAAAATCAACGCCGGAGCCTCGTCTTCAAGCCTGCAGATAGACCATCTGGTCGGCGCCTCGGTGGACGGGTCAAACATCGCGGGCCAGGTGGTAGCCAGCAGCCTTACGGGCAACTACGTCGAAATTCAGGGCGACGCCACGAGCGGGACGTTGCAAATAGACAACTCGGTTTTCGGAGCATTGCTGACCCGGGGCATGAAGGATTCGGCAACAGGGGCGACTCCCTTAATCCAGGGGAACTACGTCAAGATGGAGAGGGGAACAGTAAGCGCTTCCGGGACGAACGCCGCCCACGTCGTCGGCGGTTACGGAAGGATCGTGGACGGAGCAACGATACAGGGCAACACCGTTCAGATATCCGGGACTGACACAAAAGTCTACGGAAGCGTGTTGGGCGGCGGGGTCGACATGACACAGTCGGTCAACTCCGAGAACACCGCCCAGAACAACGAAGTGTATATGAGAGGCGGCCTGGTCTCCGTGGACGTGACGGGCGGCCAGGTGACGGGCGGAATGGCCCAAAGCAACAAGGCCTACGTTTCCGGCGGGCAGGTCCTAGGCGACGTCTACGGAGGACACGCTCAAGCCGGCTCCGCTACGGTGAAGGGCAAGGCCATTGGAAACTTCGTATCGCTAAGCGGCGGCGCTGATCTCCAAGGACGCGTTTTCGGCGGGTATTCGGACTGGAGCGCCGCAGACGGCAACGAGATCCAAATATCCGGACTGGCAAACGCAGTGGACGGGGTAATTTACGGCGGGTATTCCAATGACGGCGGCGCGAACGGCACCGCCAACAACAACCGCGTTTCGGTAATGGACAGCCACGTAGCCAACTCAATTTACGGCGGGATGTCATTCGGGTCGGGCGGCGACGCCGTCGGCAACACGCTTTCCTTCGGCGGCAAAATTACCCTCGACAACGCCAACGTCGACCTGTACGGCGGCGCGGGCGGCGCGGGCGGCGACAAGTACTCCAGAAACACCCTGACCCTCGACAACGTGGACTACCAGGGGGCGAACAAGCTTTTCCGTAATTTGTCAGGCTTCAACGCCATGAACGTGAACGTAACGAGCGAACGCGCGATGGCCGCCACCGTCGGAGGGGGGGGTGACGCGCTTATCCCCGCAGCCGGGACCGTGGCTTTAGGGCCAACGACGGATCCGACCGTCATAAACGCCCATATCACCGGGGCGGGCGCCCTGCCAGTAGGGGCTGAAATCAACATTTTCGAATCCTCCGCTACCATGAGCGGCACGGGGGTGTTCAACCTCACGCACAACCTCTCTTTCTACTACGGAACCCTCGACGCCGACAGCCAGGCTTTCACCGTCGCGGGGCGCGCGCCCCTGGAGGAGGCCAAGGTCCTGTCCGAGCTCCCGCTCGCCGACATTTCCTTCGTGAACCGCGGCGCCGACTTCATCGCCTCCCAGGCCATCCCGTCCGCGCTCGCCTCCGTCTCCGGGAACGTCGGCGTGGCGGCATTCGCCACCGTCGGTTACGGCTGGAGCCGCACCGAGACGGGATCGCACATAGACGTCAAGGGCGTTTCCGGCGACGTGGGGGTGGCCTTCGCGACCGAGACCTCGGCCGGGCCCTTCGCGGCGGGAGCCTTCCTCGAGTTCGGAGACGGGACGTTCGACTCGTACAACGACTTCGCCGGCATCCCGACCGTCCACGGCGAGGGCGACGTGAACTACATAGGAGGCGGGGTTTTCGCGAGAATGGACGTGGGCCAGGCCGACGCCAGCCACCCCTACTTCGAGGCTTCGGTCCGCTTCGGCAAGACAGACGCCGAGTTCAAGACCCGCGACTTCGTCTTCCTGGGCAGGGAGATCCGCTACGACATGGACGCCAAGTACTGGGGCTTCCACGCCGGGGGAGGCTACATTATCGACTTTGACTCATTCGACGGCTCCTTGGACCTCTCGGCCAAGTACTTCCACACCCACAGGGACGGAGACGAGTTCTTCCTCGACGGGGACAGGGTATCGCTCAGCTCCGTCACCTCCTCCAGAATCAAGGTCGGAGGCAGACTGAGCGCGGCCCTCACCCGGTCCATCAAGGGCTACTTCGGGCTCTACTTCGAGCACGAGTTCGACGGCGACTCCGTGGTCACCTACGCGGGCATGGACCTCCCCAAGTCCACCTTGGGCGGGTCTTCCGGCGTGGGCGAGCTGGGCGTCATCGTGGCCGCCCCCGACAGCCCCGTGGAAGTCCAGCTGGGAGTCCAGGGCTCCGCCGGGCGCCGCGACGGAATCTCCGCCAACCTGAGCTTCAAGGTCACCTTCTGATTCGCCGCCCCCAAAGCGGCACCGGCTTGAGGCCGGGTCGATAATCCCGCGGCCCCGGAGGAAGCGAGAGCTTCCCCGGGGCCGCTTTTCTTTTCCGCGCGGGATTGCCAAGCCCTGCCTCTCCGTCCGGCTAAACCGCCGCGCCGTCCCCGGTTCCTCCCGCGCCCGGCCCGGAGACGTTGCCTCCCCGACCCCGCCACGCCGCCCGGCCCGGCAGTTCCCAAGCCCCCAGCCCGGAAGCCCGGAAGCCCGGAAACCTGGAGACCTGGAGACCTGGAGACCTGCATGGCCTGGATCCGGGCTTTGGTCCACTCCAGCTAAACGTTCATGCCGGGTTTCCGACACCCCGGCCCATCAAACGCGGATGGCTACATAGCGAATGTTCTTGGCCCGGCTACAGGAGAAAAAGTTTCATGGCACACCAATCACGCAGCGGGCGGCGCCCCTGCCCATGAAATGAGCCGCATGTCGCGCGCTGCATGCCGCGGGCTCCCCGGGGTTCGCCGCAAGAAAACCTTTCATGCCAGGCAACCCGCTAAGAAGGCGTTCCTCGCCCAGACGCGACCACCCCGGAGCCTGAGACGCGAGGAAATCCTCCGCCTGGCCCGCCGACACCGAGCCGATCGCGTCATCCTGGTCCGCAAAGACAGAGACGCGTTCCGAGCGGCCGCGCGGCTAGGGGAACAGCAGGCCAGGAACTTCGCCGACTCCGAGGGACTGGTTCCTTGAAGTCAATTACTAAGCTCGAAAACGCCTCGACGATTGCAAACTGGCTGGCGGCATGGACGCGGCGGTTAAGGTCCGCCGGAAAGTCCTGGCCGCGATGAGGCTCGCTCCTGTGGTCTCCCGCAAGAACGCCAGACGCCTCGCGAGAAAACCAAAAAACCATCGACCGGAAAGATCCGCTGGGGCTCTAGCGGGCCTTTAGCCGGGCAACGGCGAAGTCCTGGGCGAGGGCTTAACCCGGGGCCGCGGCGGCAAGGCCGCGCGCGGAAGGGTATCCGTTCACGGCCATAAGGGGGAGCCCCCCGGTCCCCCCCGTGTCAGGATGGAGTGGATCTTCGGGCAGACGAGAGGAGGGGCACGGCAAAGAGGTCAGGAAGCCAGGAAGCGCGGAGTGGCGGACTCCTGCTCGGTGAATGGATACCGCGGAAGGCGCTTCCACCCCGGTCGAGCGGGCGAAGGGACGTCTGCTTTTGCAGCACGGCACATGCGTTGCCTTGCACTTCGCGAGCGTCCTCGTCTCAAAATTAATCCCGGCGGGGCCCCTGGCTTGGTCCAGTCCGAAAACCGCGAGCCGGCCTCAGGCCGAGCCCCCAACGTCCATGGCGGCCGATATCTCCTCCAAATAGGCCTGGGGCTGTAGCCTTCCTGCCCCTCCGGCTTCCCCGGCTTCCCCGGCTTCCCCGGCTTCCCCGGCTTCCCCGCCACAGCCAGCGTCGCCCGTTCCCTGGAAGCCTCCCAAAGGAAAGCGCAGACCCGCCCTGGACCGCCTATAAGGCCATTCCCCATAACTGCCGCATCGGGGAGGCGCGGCTTCCTGGAAAGCCAGGAGCGGGAGCTTCCCTCCCTCGCCGAGGATGTTGCCCAAGGGGCCACTCCTTTCCCGGAAATTCCGCCGCCACTGCCATTGGAACTCCTGGAGGGGAAACGCCATGCCCTGTCCTCCGCCCTCGCCCCGCCGGACCGGGCCAGGCCGGGCCGGGCCGCCTTGATGCCCGTCGGCGAACGTATGCTGGAAGCGGGTGCCCATAAAGCCAACTCCCCGAAAACGCCTCAGTCCGGGCTATGACGGTCGTCGCCGCCTGCCGAGAGGAGCTCGATATCGAACGCGGCCGCTGCCCCGCCTCCCGCGAGAGGCTAGCCGGCCCCTACCCCGCGCAGGCCGTCCGAGCTGGCCCGGCGCGTGTCCAGGTTTGCCGGAAGGCCCGCCTAGCCACTCAGGCCCGCGCACGTCCCGCGTAAAACTCCCCCGGAGCCTCGCTTGCTTCCGCAGCGGCCGAAGGCGCAGCAGGGCCCCGGCGAAGCATGAAGTTCAGCTGCGAGGAGCCTAAGCCGTTCGCCCGCCTCTTCCCCCCCCGGACCAGCCCCGACACAGTTACGAAGACGGAGCTTTCCCCCCCCGGTCGCGGAACGGACCCGCCCGGTCCCGCATACGAAATCTCCAGCCGCGCCCGCCCCGATGGCGTCCCGCCCGCCGTTCCCGCTTTCAAAGGCGCGGCGGGGGTGCCTCCCGCCCTCCGCTTCAGGGCCCCTGAGCGGAAGACGCGCAAACGGACTTGCGAACACTACGAAGCTGCCGTCTCCGCCACTCCCCAACACCCGCAGTCTGACCTCAGCTACTTCCTGAAAAGGTTACTTACGACACCTCAGCGTCAACGACGCCTCCGCGCAACCGACGACCATCCGCCATCGGGACTCCAGCCGCAAAACCAGTGCCGGAACCCTCCCTGACGGCTGGATTTCTCCCCACCCCCGGAGCAATGCGCCCGACCGGTCGGCCTGTGCGTGCAGCAGCCGTCGGCCAAGCAGTGAGGTAGCCAGGCTTTAACCGAGCGCCGCAGTTCCGGCACGGGTTCCGCGACATGGCGCAGAGGGCCGAACTTACCCTTACGTCACAGCGAAGTTAAATTTACGTCACAATTTACAGTTGCGTTCAGATGAAAAAATAATTTTCCGAAGAACGTGCCTTGTGTTAAAATCAGGGAAAGAGATTTCCAGTCACCGTGATGCGGCCTGATGCCCGGACACTTGAGGTCCCCAAGGAAGTCACGGTCGATTCCCGTCCGAGGGGTTTTGAGAGGTTAGCTTCTCATACTCCTGCCTTTCCGGCGGCTGACGACGAGACGGCTTATGCCATCATGTCTTGAGTCAAGTCCCTTGAGGAAACGGCTGGCGCGGGTCAGCCCGCCGGAGGCGACGGGGCACCCAGCATAACGGCGCCCTGAAGTGCAGCCCGAAGAAGCATTGAGGGCCATGAAAATTCTCCAGCATCGGTGATTACATGGCACCCGATTCCGAAACCGTAAAGAAGACCGTCGAAATGCTTTGTTTTCCGTTAAGCCGTTTTTGGATATGCCATCCAAAGTTCTCCGAAATCATCATACAGAAAGCGTGACAGCATGAAATTCGAGATAGATGACCTGAAAACCAGGATAGCTGGGATGGAAAGCAATGTAAATTGCATTGTTGCCAGGCTTGAAGGTTTGGCTACCAGAGCAAGTGCGTTCCAGGCAGTGGTAGACGGCAGGCTTAACCAAATGAGCGCCAGGATCACCGATTTGCGGACAGACATGGGCAACTTGCGGACAGACATGGGCGACAGGATCAACCGTTTGCGGATGGACATGGGCAACTTGCGGACAGACATGGGCAACTTGCGGACAGACATGGGCGACAGGATCAACCGTTTGCGGACGGACATGGGCGACAGGTTTTCTGGGACGAGCACCAGGACTGATGTTTTCCAAGACAGGTTCCAGACCAGACTCGACAATGTTGAAAAAATGGTCTCGGATCTGCGGACGGCCATCGTCGGCAAAGAGGCCTGTT
>JAIRZX010000148.1 GCA_031267005.1 Deltaproteobacteria bacterium | reverse complement strand
CGGGAGCATCCGGGAGCATCCGGGAGCATCCGGGAGCATCCGGGAGCATCCGGGAGCATCCGGGAGCATCCGGGAGCATCCGGGAGCATCCGGGAGCATCCGGGAGCATCCGGGAGCATCCTGGAGCATCCGGGAGCATCCTGGAGCATCCTGGAGCTTCCGGGAACATCCTGGAGCATCCGGGAACATCCTGGAGCATCCGGGAACATCCGGGAACATCCGGGAACATCCGGGAACATCCGGGAACATCCGGGAACATCCGGACCCAGCCGAATTCCAGACCAAACCTCGCCTGAACTCTAGCCCTCCCCGCTGGAACCGCAGCCTGCCGCTCTCTCCCTTCCAACAAGCCGGAAGTTGCGTTATCATGGCCGGGTTGCTTTCCGCTCCGCCGGAAGGCGGTTCCCATCTCGCGGGCCGCGCCGCAGGTCCTGCGGGCAACGTGTCCCCGCAACCCTACGGACGCGGCCCCTCGCATCCTGGCGTCGGCCGTCGCGGCATCCGTGGGGGGGCGGGGGCCGGCATCCGCCGGGCGCAGTCCCGACGGGATGGGCCTTACGGCGGACTGCGTACCGGAAGCCTGGCGCATCCGGTTGCCGCCGTCCCGGACGCGCGGAGGAAGGGAAGGTTGGCCCCGGACGCCACCGGCCCCTCGGGGGACGGCCAAACCCGCAGGGGCGGCGTATCCGGGCATCCCGGCGGGTCCGCCCGTCGGCATCCCCGCTGGATGCCCGAGCCTGTCCGCGAGGGATACTCGGGGGGGGGCGCCGGCGGTCGTTGGGAGGCCTTCCGGGATGTCCCAGTCGCCGGGCCGGATGTTCCGGGCATCCTTCCGGGCCGGTCCCGCCGTCGCGCCCGGATGTCCTGGGCTCGCTTCCCGGACGGGCGGGGCGTCCTTCCGGGCGGGGACGGGTTTTGCGCCCGGATGTCCCGGGCATCCCCCGAGCCGTTTATCGGCGCCGAAGGCTCCGGAAAACGCCCCGGCGTCAGCCGGGTTCAACCCGAAGGGCCCGCCGGGGAGGGGCGGGGATGCCTTCGGGCCCCATCGAGGTCGAAGTCAGGCACGCGGGCAGAACGGGCCCGCGACGGCCGGTCACCCGGCAAGGCGAGGTATCACTGGCGATGCGCTACATCGGCGGGAAGTCGCAGCTCCTGAGCGCCATAGACGCGGTGGTGAGCGAGCACGTCCCGGGCGGGGGGGGGCTGTTCTGCGACATCTTCGCCGGGACCGGGAGCGTCGCGAGGCACTTCAAGTCGCGGTTCCAGGTGATATCCAACGACATCCTGCACTTCTCCTACGTGATCCAGAAGGCGACGGTCGAGGCCAACAGGCCCCCGGCCTTCGAGCGCCTGCGGGCCGCGGGCATAGACGATCCCGTGGCCTACCTCGAGACGGCGGACCCCCAGCTGGCCGTCCGCTGCCCCTTTTTCATAACCAACAACTACGCACCGGACCGGCCGGGCGCCGATTTCCGGCTGGCCTTGGCCGGGACGGGGCGCCGGGACGCGGACGGCGGGGACGGGGGCGCGCCAGGCGGTGGCGGGGGCCCCCCCGAAACCCGGGCGGAGGGGGGCGGCGGGCTTTTTCCCTCGGAGTGCGCCGGGGGCCCGGACGGCAAAGGCGGCGGCCCGGCTTTCCGCGGCCAGGCGATCCTGGGCCCTTCCGGGAGGCCTGTCTCCGAAAGCTGCTGGGGGATAGTCTTTGGTCCCGACGGCGGCCTGGCGGGCAGGGCCCAGGCGCTCCCGCCGGCCCGGACGGCCCCGGCGGGGATATTCGACAGCTCCGGCGGCAAGGGGGTTTTCTCCGGGACCGGGCCCGAAGCCGCGGGCGCCCCGGGCTTCGGGCCGCTCGCGGAGGAGGTCCTCGAGGCCTTCGAGGGCTACGGGTGCGGCGACGACGCCGAGGTCTGCGAGGAGCGCCTGGGCTCCGGCGGAGCGAAGCCGCTGGGGCGGCCCCGGGGCGGCCGGATGTACTTTACCCGGGCCAACGCCGAGAGGATGGACTTCATCCGCCACACGATTGACGCCTGGCGCTCGGCGGGGCTCACCACCGAGGCCGAGTACTACCACCTCCTGGCGAGGCTCGTGGAGGGGGTGCCTTCCGTCTCCAACACCGCCGGGACTTACGGGGCCTACCTGAAGAGCTGGGACCGGAGGGCGCTCAAAGCCTTCGCGATGGCGCCCCTGGAAATAGTGGACAACGGCAAGGAGAACCGCTCCTACAACATGGACGCGAACCTCCTCATCCGCGAGGTGGAGGGCGAGGTCCTCTACGTCGATCCCCCTTACACCTGCCGCCAGTACGGTTCCAACTACCACGTCCTGGAGACCGTCTCCCGCTACGACTCCCCGGAGTGCCGCGGGGTCACCGGCATGCGCGACAGCCCCGGCTCCCGCTCGGCCTTCTGCGTCAGATCCGAGGTGGAGCCCGCCTTCGACGACCTGCTCGACGAGGCCCGCTTCAAGCATATCTTCGTTAGCTACTCGACGGAGGGCATCATGCGCCCGGACCGGCTGGAGGCCGTGCTGCGCCGCCACGGGGCGTCCGTGAGCTTCCGCCGCTACGAGACCCCCTACCGCCGCTACAAGTGCCGCGTCAAGGGCGAGGGCAGGAGGCTGTGCGAGTACGTCTTCTACGTGAAGAAGGGCCGCAGGAAGGCCACGCGGCCCCCCACCCCGGACGAGGCCATGGATGCCCTTGACGTCTTCGCCCGTCGGCTGGACCGCTGGGAAGCGGTCGGGGGCGGGGCTTCCGCCGTCCCCGCCCATGCGGAATGCCCTTTTCCGAGGAACTGGTGCCGGAACGCGGACGGGCTCACGCCCGGCATGGCGGGCTTCCGGCGGGCGGGCCCCGGACCGGCGCCCGCGTGGCAGCCTCCATGCCCGCCCTCGCGCGCGCAGCGGTCTTCGCAGAGGATAGCCGAGTGCAGGGAGTACCTGAAGAGCCCCTTCAACTATATCGGCGGCAAGTACAAGCTCCTCCCGCAGATAATCCCCCGCTTCCCCGACGGGATAGGCACACTCTACGACCTTTTCGCCGGGGGCTGCGACGTGGGGATAAACGCGCGGGCCTCGAGCGTCGTCTGCAACGACATCAACAAGAAGATCATCGCCATGTACAGGGCCTTCCAGACGAGAGGCCTCGACGAGGTCCTGGAGCGCATCGACGGCCGCATCAACGACTTCGGCCTGTCCGAGGACAACGCCAAGGCCTACGAGGCCTTCAGGTCCTTCTACAACGCGACGGGAGACCCGCTGGACCTCTTCACGCTGGCCTGCTATTCGTTTAACTATATGTTCAGGTTCAACAGCCGGATGGAGTACAACAACACTTTCGGCCGCGGCAGGAGCCGCTTCACGGGCACCATGCGCAAGAACCTCGTGGCCTTCATGGACCGCATCAAGAGCTCGAACATCACTTTCGCCGCGGGGGACTTCTCCGATGCGGACACCGGCGGGCTCGGCCGGGGCGACCTGGTCTACTGCGATCCGCCGTACCTCATAGCCCAGGGCATATTTAACGACGGCACGCGGGGCTTCAAGCGCTGGGGCGAGAAGGAGGAGGCCAGCCTTTACAGGCTTCTGGAAGACATGGACTCGAGGGGGGTGAGCTTCGCGCTGACGAACGTGCTCGCGCACAAGGGCCAGGCCAACCGCCTCCTGGCCAACTGGTGCCGCGACTACCACGTGACGGTCCTGGAAAGCAGCTACTCCAATTCCAGCTTCAACACCAGGAGGGGCGGGAGCCTGGAGGTGCTCGTAACGAACTACGTCCCCCCCGCTATCCCCGGCAGGAACGGCTGCCTCGGGGAAGCGCTGGACGACGCGATATTCATGGCGAGGCGCCTGGGCACCCAGGACGACGCCGAGGTTGGGCTCCCGTACCGGATCCAGGCGGACGTTTTGCGGACCGGGCGGACTCCGGCGGGCCTCCCGGTCATATTGGACGTAACGGAAGTTCCCGACTGGCCGAACTGGCCGGTCAGGCGGGAACGCGCGGCGGCCACCGCCGGAGCGTCGCGGCCACCGAAAGCCGGGAAGGGGGGCGGGCGGAAGCAGAAGCAGCAGGCTAAGCCGCCGGGGAAGGCCGCCCAGCGCGCCGCCGGTACCGCCTCGGAAACCGCTCCGAAAGCCACTGGCAAACCGGCCGCAACCCCGGTCGCGAGCGGATCCGTTCCCGCCGCAGGCGTCGTTGGGAGGCTCGGCTCCAAGCCCAAGGCGCCCGCTTCGCCGGAGGCAAGGTCCGCGAACGCGACAGCCGACGCCGAAGCCGCCGCCCCCAAAGGCGCGAGGCGGCTCGGACCCAAGCCGAAGGACGGCGAGCGGACGCAGCCAAAAGCCTCCGCCGCCGCCAAAGGAGCCGCCGCCAAAGGCGCGAGGCGGCTCGGGCCCAAGCCGAAGGCAGTCGCGCCGACGCGGCCAAAGGCCTCCGCCGCCTCAAATGGCGCCGCCCCCAAAGGCGCGAGGCGGCTCGGACCCAAGCCGAAGGACGGCGCGCCGACGCGGCCAAAGGCCTCCGCCGCCTCAAATGGCGCCGCCGCCAAAGGCGCGAGGCGGCTCGGACCCAAGCCGAAGGCAGGCGCGCCGACGCGGCCAAAGGCCTCCGCCGCCTCAAATGGCGCCGTCGCCAAAGGCGCGAGGCGGCTCGGACCCAAGCCGAAGGCAGGCGCGCGGGCTTCGGAAAATGCCGCCGCCAAGGGAGCGGGGAGGCTTGGGGCCGGGCCGAAGGCGCCCGCAGCGCCGCCGGAAAACGGCGTCCCCGCCGCCAAAGGAGCGGGGAGGCTGGGGGACGGGCCGAAAACGCCCGCCACGCAGCCTGCCAACGGCGTCCCCGCCGCGCGGGCGGAAGGGGCCGCCGCAGCGGCCCGGAAAGGCGCCGGGGGGGCCGGAACCAAGCCGAAGGCCCCGGCGCGGCAGGCGGCAAAGGCCGCCCCCGCCTCCCGGCAAGTCGCCGGGAGTCACGGAACCGAGCCGAAGGCCCCGGCGCGGCAGGCGGCTAAGGCCGCCCCCGCCTCCCGGAAAGTCGCCGGGGGGCCCGGAACCAAGCCGAAGGCCCCGGCGCGGCAGGCGGCAAAGGCCGCCCCCGCCTCCCGGCAAGTCGCCGGGAGTCACGGAACCGAGCCGAAGGCCCCGGCGCGGCAGACGGCTCAGGCCGCCCCCGCCTCCCTGGTCGTGGTGAGGAGGCGGAAAGGGGAAGGCAGGACGTTCTCCTCCCTGCAAGCGAGGCAGAACGGGCACGCCGAGGCGGTTCCGACCGGGACCCCTCAGGGGCCTCCGCCTGCGGAAAACGGGGGCGCACCGTACGCGGGGGATATCGCGGACGGCTGGTTCCAGCGAGACGGCGCCGCCTTAGGCGGCGGGCACGAGCCGCTGGAAGGCGCCGCCCTTGACGCCGTGCCAGGCTCCATGGAGGGAGCGGCTACGGCTCGCGGGCTTGGGCACGTGGAAGGAGATGCCCCCGACGGCGGCAGCGTGCCCATGGAAGGCCTTGCCCACGGCGGCGGGTTCGAACCCCAGGAGGGAGTCGGCGCCGAAGGCGGGTTTGAACCCCTGGAGGGGCCAGCCCCCGGCGGCGGGTTCGAGCCCATGGAAGGAGAGGCCCCTGACGCGGGGAGCGGGCACCTGGAGGGAGCGGCCGGCGCCGGGTTTAAGGCCCCTGCGGGAGCTTCGGTTTTGGCTGACGGGCTTGAGCCCGCGGAGGGAGCCGCAGGGAGCGGCGGGCTTGGCCTCCAGGATGGATCGCCTTTGCCTGGAGGCGGAGGGCCCGCGGAGGGAGCCGCAGGGCGCGGCGGGCGAGAGCATCAGGAAGGCGTCGCTTCGGCTGACGGTCTTGAGCCCTTAAAGGGCGCGGCGCTCGTCGACGGCGTGGACCCCTGCGGGGGCGTTGCCCGGGATGGGCTTGAAGAGGGCCGCGACGGGCTGGAGGGCGAGCGCGTCTTTTTCCCTCAGAACGGATGGAAAGGGGAACTGTAGGATGACCGCCGCGGAAAGGCGCCTTTTCGGCAAGATGGAAATTAGGAAAATCGACGCCCATGCGCACGTGGGGGAGTTCGGGTCATGGTGCGGAGTAGCCATTACCGCGGAGGAAATGGCGCGGGAGATGGAGGCCTACGGCATCGAGAAGGCCATAGTGAGCTATCCCGACAACAGGGTGGCCCTGGGCGCCCAGGCCGCCTTTCCGGGGAGGCTCTTCGCGCTCGCCTGGATGAACCCCACGCTCCCGTCGGCTGCGGACGAGTTCCGGGAGCTGTGCAGGAAGGGTTTAGTTTCCGGGTTAAAGCTGCATCCGCTCTTCAACGCCTACACGGCGAACGACGAGTGCGTCTTTCCCCTCATGGAGGAGGCGGTCTCCCGCGATCTGCCCGTTTTCGTGCATTCCGGCCACCCGCCCTTCTCACTCCCCTGGAGCATAGGCCAGCTGGCGGAGGAGTTCCCGAAGGCCCGCGTGGTCATGGTCCACATGGGCCACGGCCACGGGGTCTATATCCAGGCCGCCATAGACGTGGCCAGGAAGACGGAGAACGTCTGGCTGGAGAATTCCGGGATGCCTATGCACACGAAGACCAGGGAGGCCTATCTGAGGGTGGGCTCCGAGAGGATCTTTTGGGGGAGCGACGCGCCATTCCACCACTACGCCGTGGAGATCCTGCGCACCGAGGTGAGCGGCCTGGACAGGGCCCAACTGGATGACGTCTTTTACGGCAACATAAGGAAATTCATGGGCTGGTAGCTCCCCCTCGGAGGCCAGGCGGCTTCCGGGGCGGAGGGCGGCTCTTCTCCTGGCGGGCGAGGGCGCTTCCCGGGGGCCGTGGGAGGCGCCGGGCTGGGAACGCCGTTCCGGGGGCGCGGCAAGGCTAGCGTCATGCCTTGGGCTCGACTCCAGAAAGGGGCTTTCAGGACAGCGCCCGGCGCGGCGGGAAAGACGCGCTCCGGAGCGGACCCGGCGGCGGTAGAAAATTCGGGGTTACGGGCTAACCCCCCGCGTGGTTGCGGAACAAGTGGAAGTAGGCCTTCTTTGCCCTAAGGGCAGTTGGCTCCAAGCCATGCAACGTTCGGCATTTGCCCGGACACGGCTTCGGGGTGCCGGCGCTGCCTGCCCCAGGTTCTTGCCCTCTTGCCGGTCACGTCACCGCCGGAGGCGGGAGACGTATGCGGCAGCGACGATTCCCGAGTTTCTTGGCTGACAATGCCGCCGCTCTGCCCACCCGACTAAATGGAATGCCGACGTACGCGGTTGACTGTGTCCGTCCGCTCCCCACCATAAACGGATGCAGGACAGGGCCAGAGTCAGGAGGCGGAGCGCCTGCCCCGCTCCGCCCAGCGCCATGCCATGCCATGCCATGCCATGCAAGGCTAGGCAAGGACAGGCCGCGCCGCGCCATGCCATGCAAGGCTAGGTAAGGACAGGCCGCGCCGCGCCATGCCATGCAAGGCTAGGTCAGGACAGGCCGCGCCGCGCCATGCCATGCCATGCCATGCCATGCCATGCCATGCAAGGCTAGGCTAGGCAAGGACAGGCCGCGCCATGCCGCGCTATGCCATGCCATGCCATGCAAGGCTAGGCAAGGACAGGCCACGCCGCGCCATGCCAGGCCACGCCACGTCGCTTAACGCCGCGTATAAGCCGTATTGAGCCGCTCCGCCTAACGGCGCTCAGTACCGCGCTGGCCTGCCCCAGCTAGCACCCGGTTCGCCGCTAACGGGGCGGAACGCGCGGAAGGGAGCCGTTCCCGCCCTTGCGCGGGGCTTGCGGCCTTGTTCGCAGCCCCCTTGTGGCAGGGGGTAAGCCGTTCGCATGGTAGCGCAGAGCCTTTCAGTTCCGGGGCGGACGGTTGGACAGGCCAGGGATGGCTCCGGAACTGCCCCCAGGTTAAAATTTTCCTGTATGAAACTAAACAGAAGCTATTTGGATGATATTTTGGAAATAATTTACGGTTCCGGCAACGTCCGGATGCCGCAGCGCAAGGCCGTCGCCCGCAAGCCGTGCAGTCGGTGGCCGCCTCAAGACAGAGATAGCCGCTGGCAGCCGCCCGCTTCCGGGGCGCCGGGGGCCGCGCAGGGGAGTTCCGGGAGGGCCGCGTCGGGAGTTCAGCCCATAACGGGTGGGCAGGCGGGGGAGGTTTCGAAGATTTTTTACCCGTATTTAGCATTCTCTTTACAAGCGGCCCCTATAATCTGCCCCTATGAGTCAGGCATCGGAGCCGGGGGCCTCGGGCGGCCCCGGCCGCATAAAGAGGGAAAGGTCGGGTCATGCTGGACATCGTGAACATAACGAAGACTTTCGGGCAGACCAAGGCGCTGGCGGACATAAACCTCCAGGTGGGCCGAGGCGAGATGGTGGCCCTCATAGGGGCATCCGGCTCCGGCAAATCGACCTTGATCCAGCACGTTTCGGGGCTGATGGCCGCCGACAGGGGCTCGGGCCACGTCGCCGTGGGCGGACGGAGCGTCCAGTCGGGGGGCGCCATCTCCCGGGACATAAGGAGGACCAGGACCGGCATAGGCGTGGTCTTCCAGCAGTTCAACCTGGTAAGCCGCCTCTCGGTCATGACCAACGTGTTGTTGGGGGCGCTGGGGCGCACGCCGCTGTGGCGGTCCCTGGCCTTGGCCTTCGGCGACGGGGACCGCGAGTTGGCCATGGAGGCGCTGGAGAAGGTAGGCATAGCCGAGAAGGCCGCCCAAAGGGCCTCGACCCTTTCCGGAGGGCAGCAGCAGAGGGCGGCCATCGCCAGGGCCCTGGTCCAGAAGGCCTCGGTGATCCTGGCTGACGAGCCCATAGCCTCGCTGGATCCGGAGAGCTCCATCATGGTCATGGAGCTTTTGAGGAGGCTCAACCAGGAGGAAAAGATAACCGTCATGGTGAGCCTCCACCAGGTCGACTACGCCCTTAAGTACTGTAGGCGGGCGGTGGCGCTGTGTTGCGGGAGGATCCTCTACGACGGGCCCTGCGAGAACCTGACCGCCGAGAAGATGAAGGATATTTACGGCCTCGGCGCGGCTGGAATGTTCGAGTCCGCGAAGGCCGGGGCGCGCGCCCGAGCCTCCGGCCCGGGCGCAGGTATCCCGGTCGGTGGCGCGGCCGTCGGCTTGGGCGAGAGCCAGATGGGGGCCTAAGCCCCCCCTCCGGCCTGGCAAACGCTGAAGCGGCCGCCTCCTCCGGCCCGGCGGGGCCTAAGGTGGGCCCTGTTTTCTCGCG
The DNA here is from genome assembly GCA_031267005.1 of Deltaproteobacteria bacterium. GTDB lineage: Bacteria > Desulfobacterota > Desulfarculia > Adiutricales > Adiutricaceae > JAIRZX01. Next base: position 12,030 of record JAIRZX010000148.1, on the reverse strand, counting down.
GCCCGCCAGGCGTCGCCTCCAGTCCCGCCTGGCGCCAAGCGCCTCTCCCGTCACAGGGGGGGGCGCCGGGCGCTCCCTCCAGTCCCGCCAAGCGCCTCTCCCGTCACGGCGGGGGCGCCGGGCGTTCCTTCCAGTCCCGCCAAGCGCCTCTCCCGTCACGGCGGGGGCGCCGGGCGCTCCTTCCAGTCCCGCCGGGCGCCAAGCTCCTCCCCCGTTACGGCGGGGGAGCCGGGCGCTCCCTTCAGCCTCGACGGGCGCCAAGAGCCTCCTCCGGGACGGATACCTATGGGAGGCGGTCGGCTTTTGCGGCTTAACCGGGGTCCGGATATCGGCCGCGGGCAAAACACTGTTTAACTTTAAAGCATAGGAGCCAATTCATGCCACGATCCAGAACCATTCGATCCGGGGGCCGTTCCGGCCCGGCCCGGGCCGCGGCGCTCTTCCCGCTCGTCCTGTTCGCGGCCGCCCTTGCCCTGGCGGCGGGCGCGGCGACGGCCAGGGCCCAAGAGCTGAACTTCGGCATCATCTCCACCGAGTCCTCCCAGAACTTGAGGACCATGTGGGATCCCTTCCTTGACGACATGCGGAAGGCGACCGGGCTGGACATCAAGGCTTTCTTCGCGACCGACTACGCCGGAATCATCGAGGGCATGCGGTTCAACAAGGTCCAGCTGGCCTGGTACGGCAACAAGGCGGCCATGGAGGCCGTGGACAGGGCCGAAGGCGAGGTGTTCATGCAGACCCTGGCCGCGGACGGTTCCGCAGGCTACTACTCGCACATCATCGCCAACGTCTCTTCGCCACTGACGTCCATAGAGGACATGTTCAAGGCCGCGAAGACGCTGAACTTCGGAAACGGGGATCCCAACTCGACATCCGGCTTCCTGGTGCCGGGCTACTACGTGTTCGCCGTAAACGGCGTCGACCCCAAGACTGCCTTCAAGAGGACGGTAACCTCCAACCACGAGTCCAACGCCCTGTCAGTGGCCAACGGCCAGGTCGACGTCGCCACCTGCAACAGCGAGGCCTTGGACCGGTTGGCCATAACCTCCCCCGACAGGCGCAAGCTAATAAAGATCATCTGGACCAGCCCCCTAATCCCGAGCGACCCGCTCGTCCGCCGGAAGGACATGCCCCAGGAGACCAAGAAGAAGATAGACGATTTCCTTTTGGCCTACGGCCAGGGGGGCGACGAGAGGGAGGCGGGGATATTGAAGGGGCTCCAGTGGAGGGGCTTCAGGACGTCCGACGACGACCAGCTTCTTCCCATCCGGCAGCTTGAGCTCTTCAAGGAGAAGAAGGCCCTGGAGGACAGGGGGGATTTGAACGACCGGCAGAAGGAAAGGGCCACGGCCATCGACGCCGAGCTGAAGGCGCTGGAGGCCCGGATGGCCGGGCTGGCACGGAACTAGCCCCGCGATGAACCAGACGGAAACGAAAAAGGAGCCCGTGGCCGCCCGGCGGCCGGTTGCCGCCGGGGCACGGGCGGGGGGGCGGGGGAAATGGCTCTGGGGGGCGGCGCTGGCCTTCGTCCTGGCCTGGTCCTGGCGCGGGGCCGAAATCAGGCCCCTGGACCTTTTCAGGGACGCCGGCAACATGGCGGCGCTTGCCGCCGACTTCTTCCCCCCCGACTTTTCAGACTTGAAGCTCTACCTGGAGGAAATGGTCGTCACCCTCCATATAGCCCTGTGGGGGACCATCCTGGCCGTAGTATGCTCGGTCCCCTTGGGCCTCATGAGCTCGGAGAACGTAGCCCCCCTGTGGCTGCGCCAGCCGGTCAGGAGGCTAATGGACGCCTCGAGGGCCATAAACGAGATGGTCTTCGCCATGCTCTTCGTGGTCACGGTGGGGCTGGGCGCTTTCGCCGGGGTCCTGGCCCTCTGGGTCCACACGACCGGGGTCCTCGCCAAGCTCTTCTCCGAAGCCGTGGAAGCCGTGGACAGCCAGCCCGTCGAAGGCATCAGGGCCACCGGGGCCGGGCTCGTGGCGGAGATCTGGTTCGGCATACTGCCGCAGGTCTTTCCTCTTTGGATATCCTTCACCCTCTACCGCTTCGAGAGCAACGTCCGCTCGGCCACGGTCGTGGGCATGGTAGGGGCCGGGGGAATAGGCGTCATTCTCTGGGAGCTGGTCCGCGGTTTTCTGTTCAGGGAGACCTTCGCCGTCATGTTGGTCATCATAGTAGCCGTCACGCTCTTCGATTTGCTTTCCCAGCGGCTGAGGAAAATGGCCATTTGACGTCAGAGGAAAACTGCCCTCCGGCCGCCGGGCGTAATAGGCCGCCCTGCGGCCGGGCGGAAAAGAACTCACGGCGCCCGGGTTAAACGGCCCTCCGGCGCCGGGAAAAACGGATGCCTGAAACCCCATGACAGAACGGTATTGCGTCTACCATGTTCCCGATCCCCTGTCGGCGCTCTATTCCCTGGGCTCGGCCGCCCTCGGCCGTTGCATCCGTTCCGGGAAGGCGCTGGGGCCGCCGTGGGCCGAGGACGGGGAGGGGGAATTCCCCCCCCATCCGGCAAAGTGCGCGATCTACGGCTTCCACGCCACGCTGGTCGCCCCCTTCAGGAGCCTGGCCGCGCGTTCCGAACTCGAAGAGGCGCTGGAGGGCGCTGCGTCGGGCCTGGAAGCCGTGCCCCTGGGCCGCATGGAGCTGAAGGTTCTCGCTCCGGGCTTCCCGGCACTGGCCCCCGCCGCCCAGCCTGGAGCCTTAGGCGATCTAGCGGCCGAGCTGGTAAGAAGCTTCTCGGGCTTCAGGCGTCGCGCCGAGCCCGGCGATCTGGCTCGCCGGGGGCCCTTGACCGCCAGGCAGAGGGAGCTTGCCTGGAAATGGGGATACCCCTTCGTCATGGACGAGTTCAGGTACCACCTGACGCTGGGCGATTGCCTGCGGGCCCCCGGGGCGGCTGGCGCTGCGGAAGGGGCCCCCGGGGCGACGGACCCCAGGACCTTGTCGCTTATGGGCCGCCTTTCCGCGCTTCTCGGGAAAGAGGCGGGCTCGGGGCTTGCGGCGGACGCCCTGTGCCTCGCCCGCCAGGACCGCGCGGGGGCCCCTTTCGACATCCTGGCCGAGTACGCTTTGAAGCCCCGCCGAAAGCCGGCGCGCCCTTTTTCCCGGCAATTCGGGGCGGAGGCTCAAAAATGAACGCCATGGACCGGAATGGCCGGACGGACAGGACGGACAGGGCGGACAGGACGGACAGGACGGCTCGGAAGGAGCTGGCGGATTCTGGCCGGACTGACGGAGATCACGGATTCGGAGGGCCAGATGGGCGCTCGCGAATTTCATGGAAGGGACGGACCGGTTTAAGGACGCGGATCGGATGGAGCTGACGGGGCGGACGGAACAGAGGGATCGGACGGAACAGAGGGATCGGACGGAACAGAGGGATCGGACGGAACAGAGGGATCGGACGGAACAGAGGGATCGGACGGAACAGATGGATCGGACGGAACAGATGGATCGGACGGAACAGATGGATCGGACGGAACGGACGGAGCTGAGGGAAAGCGCCGAAGGGATGTGCCCTGCAAGGGCGTCGCGGGCGTTTGCCCTGTCCGATCGGGAGAGCCTCATATCCCGACTGGAGTCCGTGGGCCGGATCCCGGACTTCGAGTACCTCCGGGCGCCCCAGAAGGGCCTCATCATGGTGAGGGGGAGGGCCGGCGGCGCTGGGCGCCTCTTCAACCTGTGCGAGGCCTTGGCCACCCGTTGCTCTGTAAGGGTCAACCGGCGGTGCGGGCACGCCTACGTTTTGGGGGACGACCCGGCCAAGGCGCTTGCCGCGGCTCTGGCCTCCGCCCTTTACCTGGACCCGGACTATTCCGGGAAGATGGCGTCGGTCGTTTTGGAGCTCGAGGGAGAGCTGGACCGGAAGCGGGAGCTCGCGAGGAGGAAGGCCATGGAGACGAAGGTGGAGTTCTTCACCTTGGCGAGGGGCGAGGATGACGACTGACGGGAGGCTCACCCCGGGATTCGCGAGCTGCTCGCTGGCGAGCCAGGCTGTTTTCAGGCTGGCCTTGGCGGCGCTGTCCAAGCCAGCCTTCCCTTTTCCGGCCGACTTCGGAGTTCTGTTCGAACGGGACCCGCCCATGCCTGCGACGCTTGCCGCCATGGCGCTGACCCTGGCCGACGGCTTGACCCCGGTCTGGCTCTCGCCCTCGCTCCGGGCCGCCTCGGACTGGCTCCAGTTCCACCGCTCGGTCCCGCTCGCGCGGACGCCGGACCGGGCCAGCCTGGTCTTCGCGGCCTCCCCGGGCGAACTGCCGCCCTTAGACGAGCTATCGCAGGGTACCGGCCGCTACCCGGACCGTTCGGCCACGGTAGTCCTGGGGGGGGTCCTTGCGGAGAGTGGCGGGGGGGTTCCGGTTTTGGCCTCCGGCCCCGGCGTCGAGGAAGAGAGGGTTTTCGAGGGCCACGGCCTGGGCCGGGACTTCATGGCCGCCTGGGCCCGGAACAGGGCCGCTTACCCGCTGGGGGTGGACGCCTTTCTGGCGGGCCCGGGCTCCATTGCGGGGCTCCCGCGCTCGCTCAGCCTTAATCCCGGTTAGGGCGGGGGGGGGTCCGAAGGCGGCCCGAAGGAAGACGCCAGGCAAGGGGAAGCCCGCGTGTCGCTTGGCGGCGCCAGGCCATCGTGTCGCTTGGCGGCGCCAGGCCATCGTGTCGCAAACAGATGGATTGCCGTGGTTCGCAAGGCGGCCAAGGGGCCGTATCGCAAGGCGGCGTCAGGCCGAGTTTCGGAAACAGGCGGAACGCCGCGTTTCATAAGGCGGCTTAAGGTTGCGTTTGGCGGCGGGCGCGGGATCGCGCGCCGCAATCGCTTTTCGCAATGCGGTTTAACCTGAAAAGGGGCAACAGAGTTGTACGTAGCCGTAAAGGGGGGCCAAAAGGCCATAGAGGCGGCCCACCGGCTCCTGGACGAGGCCAGGCGAGGGGATCCGTCCCTCCCGGAGCTCGATCCGGACCAAATCCGAAACCAGCTGGGGCTGGCCGTGGACCGCGTCCAGGCCGAGGGCTCCCTCTACGACCCCGGGCTGGCCGCCCGGGCCGTTAAGCAGGCCATGGGGGACCTGGTGGAGGCCGTCTTCCTCCTCCGGGCCGCCAGGGCCACCCTCGAGCGCTTCGGCTACTCCGAGCCCTTGAGGACCGGGGACATGCAGCCCCGGAGACGAGTCTCTGGGACGTTCAAGGATTTGCCCGGCGGGCAGATCCTGGGGCCCACTTTCGACTACACGCACAGGCTCCTTAAGGCGGCGCCCGGAGCGGGCGGCGGTAGCGGCTCGAAAGCCTTGCCTCCTGACGGGCAGGAGACGCCGCCTCCAGGCGCCGCGGAAGCCAAGCCCGCGGAGGACGGAGCGGGCTCGGAGCCCGTAGGCGGGCCTGCCCCCCCCCCTCCGTGCGGAACGGGGGGGGGAAACGGGTCGGACGGGGGGCCGGACGGACTCGCGGGCCGCGGCGTACGGGGCGCCGTACCCGGCGCGGCCTCCTTTCTGGAAAGCCAGGGGCTTATCGAGACCGAGGAGGGGGGAGGGGAGGAAACGCCCTTCGACCTCACGAGGACCCCGCTGGAAATCCCCCAGGACCGCCCGGGCCGGCTCCAGGCCCTGGCGCGGGCCGACGAGGGCTTCCTTTTGGCGTTGGCCTACTCATCCCAGCGGGGATACGGATCGGTCCACCCCTTCGTGGCGGACTTGCGGCTGGGGACCGTGGAAGTGGAGTTCGACGCCCCCGAGCTGGGATTTCCCGTAACGGTCGGCGAGATAGAGGTGACCGAGTGCCAGGCTGCCTGCCAGTTCAAGGGCGGCGGGGGCAAGCCCCCCATGTTCACCCGCGGCTACGGCCTCGTCGTGGGGCACAACGAGCGCAAGTGCCTGTCCATGGCCATAGTCGACCGGGCCCTGAGGTCGCGGGAACTGGGAGAGGCGGTAAAGGGACCCGCCCAGGACGAGGAGTTCGTGCTGTACCACGGGGACAACGTCGAGGCGTCCGGCTTCGTGTCGCATATAAAGCTTCCCCACTACGTGGACTTCCAGGCCGAGCTGGCCATGTTGCGCCACATGCGCTCCCGGGCCGGGCCCGGCGGGGACGAGCCGCTCGCCCCCGGTACCTGTCCCGGCCAGGGGGCGGGTCCCGGCGGCCCGAAAGGACAAGCGGCGGAAGGCAAGGCGGCGGAATGTCAGGCTGCGGAAGGCAAGGCTGCGGAAGGCAAGGCTGCGGAAAGCAAGGCGGCTAAAGGTAAAGCGACATGAGAGGGCAAGACAGCGCGGACGGCGGCTCCGGGATGGAGCGCGGCGGGAGCATCCGGGAAATCCTGGGCCGCGGCGGGCTGGACGGGACCGAGGGCTCCGGGGGATCCGGGGGGTACAACTTCGCTTACCTGGACGAGGACACCAAGCGGGAGATCCGGCGGGCCTTGCTCAAGGCCGTGGCCGTGCCGGGCTACCAGGTTCCCTTCTCGGGGAGGGAGATGCCCATGCCCTACGGCTGGGGCACGGGCGGCATCCAGGTCACGGCCTCGGTGATAGGCCCCGGAGACGTGTTGAAGGTAATAGACCAGGGCTCGGACGACACGACCAACGCCGTGTCGATCAGGAACTTCCACAGGGCCTTGACCGGGGTAGCCACGACCTCCGAGACCCGCCGGGCGACCCTGATCCAGACCAGGCACAGGATCCCCGAGGCGCCTTTGCGGGAGGGCCAGATCATGGTCTACCAGGTGCCTTTGCCGGAACCCATGCGGCAGCTGGAACCGAGCGAGCTTGAGACCCGGACCCTCCACGCCTTGAACGAGTACGGGACCATGTACTTGAAGCTCTACGAGGACGTGGCGCGGCACGGGGAAATCGCCATCAGCTACGACTACCCGGTCATGGTGGCCGGGCGCCACGCGGCGAGCCCGTCGCCGATCCCGCGCTTCGACAATCCCAAGCTGGACCGCTCCCCCGCCCTCCACCTCTTCGGGGCCGGGCGGGAAAGGAGGGTCTACGCCATACCGCCTTACACGATCGTAAAGAGCTTCGACTTCAGCGACCATCCGTTCCGGATCCAAAGCTGGGACCGGGCATGCGAGATTTGCGGGTCGGCCGATTCATACCTGGACGAGATAGTTACGGACGACAGGGGCGGGAGGATGTTCGTCTGCTCCGATTCGGACCATTGCCAGGAAAGGGTTAAGCGGGCCGGGACCGGGGAAAGCGGAAGCGTCGGGCCGACGGCAACCGGAAATGCCGGATCGACGCCGAGCGGAAGCGTCGGGCCTGCGCCGAGCGGAAGCGTCGGGCGCGGGGGAAAGCCATGAACGAGAAGCCAGTGCTTTCGGCCAGCCGGGTCAGCTGCCTCTACGGGTCCAAGGCCGGTTGCCTGGACGTGAGCCTGGAAGTCTTCCCGGGCGAGATCCTGGCCCTGGTGGGCGAGTCGGGGAGCGGAAAGACTACAGTTTTGAAGGCCGTCTCGGGGCAGCTCAAGCCCTCGGCGGGAAAGGTTACCTACAGGGACGGGCAGGGCCTGGAGCTGGACGTCCACGGGCTTTCCGAAGGAAGGAGGAGGCTCATGCTGAGGACCGAGTTGGGCTTCGTCCACCAGAACCCCCGCGACGGGCTGAACATGGCGGTCAGCGCCGGGGCAAACGTCGCCGACAGGCTCCTTTCCGGCGGCGAGCGGAGTTACGGGCGGGCCCGATCGAAGGCCCTGGATTGGCTGGACAGGGTGGAGATAGCCCGCGACAGGCTCGACGACCGGCCCGGGCTCTATTCCGGCGGCATGCTCCAACGGCTCCAGATAGCCCGGAACCTCGTCACGGGACCCAGGCTGGTCTTCCTGGACGAGCCCACGGGAGGGCTGGACGCTTCCGTGCAGGCCAGGCTCCTGGACCTTATCCGCGAGCTCGCGGCGGGGCTCAGGCTCGCGGCCGTGCTCGTCACCCACGATTTGGCGGTGGCAAGGCTCTTAAGCCAAAGGCTCATGGTCATGAAGGAGGGGCGGGTCATCGAGAGCGGCGTGACCGACCAGGTCCTGGACGATCCCCACGAGCCTTACACCCAGCTCCTGGTCTCGTCGATCCTGGACTCCTGACGGACCGCCGAGAGCCGAGCGCCTCGCGGCGATGGCAGATAGCTGAGTTTCGCGCTCCGCGCGTCTCGATTCGACAGCCGATCTCCGGAAGCCGTTCTCCGGCAGCCGAGCGGCCGGGAGGCGTGAGGCTGGAGGCGGCGGCTGGCCGGGGGGCTGGACGTCAGATTTCGGCAACTGGGACGGAAAGCGCATTGCAATAGTCCGGAAGAGCGGGCGGCGCGGGGCCGCAAGCGCGGAAGGGCTTAATCGCGGAAGGGAGAAGATGAGACTAGACCGTTCGGAATCAGTACTCGCGGACGCGCAGGGCGAATGCCTACGCCCGGGCCCGTTTCCCTCCCCCTCCCCCGGGGCGCGGAGCGCCGCGTTCAGCGCTTCGGCCAGGCCGCGGCCAGGCCAGCATGCCCCGGAGGCGCGGCTGGCGCCAGGCGAGATGGTCCGGGTGGAAGCGCTGTCGAAGACCTTCGTGCTGCACCTTTCAGGGCCGGCGGTCCTGAAGGCGTTGGAGGGGGTCTCCTTCTCGGTGCATGCGGGGGAATGCCTGGCCGTGGCCGGGCCGTCCGGCTCTGGCAAGTCGAGCCTGCTGAGGTGCGTTTACGGGAACTACCTCCCCAGTTCCGGGGAAATACTCGTCAGGGACGGGAATGGAGCGGTATCCCTGTCCGGGGCAGACCCCAGGGCCGTGCTCGGGCTCAGGCTCCGGTCGCTGGCCTACGCGAGCCAGTTCCTGCGGGTCATTCCCAGGGTGAGCGCCCTGGAGATCGTGGCGGAGCCGCTCGCGGCAAGGGGAGCGCCGTTGGCCGAGGCCAGGGCCGCAGCCTCCGAGCTCCTCGGCCGTCTCCATGTCCCCGAAAGGCTCCAGGCCCTGCCGCCCGCCACCTTCTCCGGTGGAGAGAGGCAAAGGGTCAACCTGGCCCGCAGCCTAGTCTGGCCGGCCCCCGTCCTGCTTCTGGACGAGCCCACCGCCTCGCTGGACCCGGCCAACGAGAAGGTGGTCTGCGAGCTGGTAACGGAAGCCAAGAGGCGGGGGGCCGCCGTGGTAGGGATTTTCCACGGGCGCGAGGCCTGGTCCCGCGTGTGGGACTCAGTCTACGAAATGCGCCCGCCCGGCACCGGCGGGGCGCCTGCGCCCCGCTTCCGGGGAAGGGAGCTCTGATGACCGCGAAAACCACCGTCCTGGCCGGAGCCAGGCTTTTGACGCCTGAGGGTTTGAAGAAGGGGCACGTGGCCTTCGAGGGGGGGGCCATCGTGGCCGTCGGGAACGGGAGCGTACCCCCGGGCTCGGAAGACCTGGACGGGGATTTCCTCTTCCCCGGACTGGTCGAGCTCCATACCGACAACCTGGAAAAACACCTGAAGCCCAGGCCGGGACTCTACTGGCCCGAGCCTGGGGCGGCCATGGAGGCCCACGACGCCCAGCTGGTGAGCGCCGGGATAACCACCGTGCTGGACTCAGTCTGCGTGGGCGAAACGGTGGACCAGGGCCGCCAGGTGCTCCTGGATCTCTCCTTGAAAGCGTTGGAGGAGAGTTCGGGGTTCCTCCGGGCCGACCACAGGCTCCACCTGAGGTGCGAGATAGGCGACCCCTCCATGGGGGATCTCTTCGGCAGGGTCTGCGGGCACCCGCTTCTGGCCATGGTCTCGGTCATGGACCATACCCCCGGCCAGCGCCAGTGGCGGGATCTGGAATCCTACAGGACCTATTGGGAGTCTAAGGCACCGGTGCGCGAGATCCAGGCCCAGATAGAAGGCATAGCCAGGCGCCGCGACATGGTAGCCGGGGCGCACGTCAAACTGGTCTCGGAGTTCGCGGCGGAAAGGGGCGTGCCCCTGGCCAGCCACGACGACACCCTCCCCGAGCACGCGGACGAGGCGCTGGGGCTGGGAGCGTCCATCTCCGAGTTCCCGACCACCCTGGAAGCCGCCCGCAAGGCCAGGGAGCTGGGGCTGGCCGTTACCATGGGCGCCCCCAACCTGGTCCGGGGGGGGTCGCACTCCGGGAACGTCCCCGCCAGCCGGGTGGCGGGCGAGGGGCTCTTGAGCGCCCTTTCCTCCGACTACGTCCCCTCCAGCCTGCTCTCCGGGGCCTTCATACTTAACCGCGACTGCGGGCTCACCTTCGAGGAGTCCATGAGGACCGTTACCGAGGCGCCGGCCCGCATGGGGCGGCTGGCCGACAGGGGGCGCATCGAGCCCGGGCTGAGGGCCGATCTGGTGAGGGTGCGCGTCAGGAACGGCCGCCCCTCGGTGGGCTCGGTCTGGGTGGCCGGAAGGCAGGTCTTCTAAGTGCCGCCGGTCCCCGAGGCCCCCCCTGCCGCCCCGGCCCCCGCTCGGAGCCCGGGGCCCCTCGTTTACGTCATGGGACCCTCCGGCGCGGGAAAGGACACCCTCATGGCCGGGGCCGGGAAGCGCCTCCCCGGCAGGCTGGCCGTTGCCGAAAGGCTTGTCACCAGGCCCTGCCCCAACGCCGCCGGAGACCGCTTCGTCACCAGAGAAGTCATGGGGCGGCTCCTCCGCGAGGGTCGGCTGGCCCTCCAATGGTCCTGCCACGGGTTCGACTACGGAATCGAGAAGTCCATCGAAAGCTTTCTCCTGGAGGGCACGGCGGTCCTCGTAAACGGCTCCAGGGGCTACTTCACCGAAGCTCTGGCCCTGTATCCCGCCCTGAAGCCGGTCCTTGTCACCGCCGAGCCGGGAATCCTCCGCGCCCGCCTTCTGGAAAGGGCACGCGAGGGCGGTGATTCCATAAGGGAACGGCTTCTGCGCACCGACGACTCGTTTGCTCTTGACCTCGGCGGAATCCCGGTAGTGGACAACTCGCGCGACCTGGAAGGGGCGCTGGAAAGTTTCCTGGGCCACATCTCAAGCTGGCTTTAAGGCGGCGGGCCGCGCGGCCCAAACACAAACAGATCCTTATTGCTGCCGGTTTATCATAAAGTGCTGCCTGTACGGACGCTTCGAAAATAATTTTAAAAATCGGCATTCCCGCGTGAACGGGGGGAAGAAGCCTTAGTTGGCAATCGGATTCAATTGGCGCGCGCCTTGGAAATTTCCTGAACGTTTTCGCGGAATACGGCTCGTTGCGCTGTTGGCCTGGTGCGCGGACGCGCACGTCCGGCTGCTTTCCGTCCATCCCGCAGGCCTCAGGCAGGCCGGAACGAAGCTTGGCTTCGGCAGGGGAAACCGCGCCGGATTTCCCATTCCTGACGCCCGTCCCGGCGTTCGGGCGCCTGCGGCTTGCGGGGGCGGCTCCGAGTATGCGGATCGGCATCGAGCGGGCTTTCCGCCGGGGACAGCCAGGGCATCCTCCGTTTCCAACCGTGGGACGCAACGGCGTCCATGCCGCCGTCCGCGGACTTCATTGCCCTGGCGGCCGCGGCGCTGAAGACGGCGCCCCTGGCACGGGGCCACGGAACGCGAGCCCCCCGTTCCGGGAGCCGGTCGCGCCAGTTGCCGCTCGGGCCCGTCCGGGAAAGGGGCCGCGGCCGGTGCGCGGCTGAAGCCCTTCCCGGGGAAGGACCAACGCGCCGTTCTGGACGCTGGCCCGCCGGGACCGGGGCGAAGCCGGCGAGAGAAGCGGACGGGGCCGGTACGGGGAAGGGCCGGCCCGAAGCGGGGCCCCGCACGCTGAATCGTGGAAGGTCCTCTCCTGGCGCTCGGCGGATGGCTCGGGGCGGAACAGGATCCTGGCCGGGGGACGGAGGAGAAGCGGAAACGGAGCCGCGTCCGGGAGGGAAGAGGCAACTTCCGGAGGGGAAAATGAAGGCAGGGAGTCTTTCTTTCGGAAAGTACTGTCATGGGGCCTTCTCCTTGCGTTCGGCCAGCGAGCGGACTGCTCCGGCCCGCGCGGGCCGATGGCGGGCCGGGCAGGGAAGGGAAGGGAAGGGAAGGGAAGGCGGAGCACGCCGGAACGCTGTCCGACAGCCGGTGCCTGTTCCGGAGGGGCGGGCCCCCGCGCGGGG
>JAIRZX010000372.1 GCA_031267005.1 Deltaproteobacteria bacterium | reverse complement strand
TTACCGATGGCCCCCCAGTCAGAGGTGAAGTTTTCCATAAACAGCGTTGAAATCGCCTCTCGCACCTCGCTGTTGGGATAATCCAGGAGATACTCCCCGCTTTCTGTGGCCCGGAGGGTAAGGTAGCCGGATTGGTAGAGGAACCCTTCAGGCGAAGTGGCGTCAATTTCCCCGGGAGCACTAGCTTGACTGTAGTTCATTTCCTGGCCCTTGAACTGGTCAACTGTAAGCTCCTTATCCCGCAGGAATTTTCTGATGACGGTGTTTGATCCAGATCCCATCCAAAAGTTTCCGAATTTTCTTGCTTTGAAGAACGAAAGGACTGAAAAAGGGTTGTACACCTCGGTTTCCCCGTCAAAGGAAAAACCGTAGTAATATTCCTTGAGTTTATTCAAAAGCCCTTCTTCGCTCATCTTGAGTTCAAGGGCGGTGTGGGTTATGAAAGGAGCGAAATACTTCTTCAGCTCTTCATGTGTGTAGCCCATGAAAGCGCTGAAATCCGGAAACAGGGAAATGTCCAGCAGGTTGTTGAGCTTGGAAAACACGCCCATCCTGGAAAACTTAGTGACTCCGGTAATGAAGGCGAACATGACGTGTTCTTCTTCGACTTTTATCTGCGTGTAAAAATCTTGCATAACGATCCGCGTTTCCGCAAGCAATTTTTTATTATACGCAAGTTTATCTCTGCCGACAAGGTTTATGACGGGGGCGTCGTACTCATCCAAGAGAAGGACTGCCTCTTGGCCGCTCGCCTCATGGACGTCCCGAATAAGACGAGAAAAGGCGTCGGCGCAATCTTCTCCTCGCAAAGAAACTTGATGGCGCTGAGCCATTATTCCAAGACGCTCCAAGATTCTGTTTTGTAAAATTACAGCGCTGTCGCTGCCAGCCACAGCTGACATGTCCAGCCTGATGACAGGGCTGGCTACAAAGTCGGGGGAGCGCATATCTTTTTCGGCCGCGAGGCCTTGGAATAGATCATTGCGCCCCGAGTAGAAGGCATCGAGCATATGCACAGTAAGGGACTTGCCGAAACGGCGGGGCCGGGCGCAAAAGACGAACTGAGCTGATTTCTCAAGGTCCGCGATATAATTCGTCTTGTCAACGTAGACAGCCTTTTTTTTTCCTAATTTTTTCAAAGGCCGCCATCCCTAAGGGAAGAAATGGTAACTCCTGGGTCATTTGGGGCGCATTCCGACTTTTTGGCCTTTAAACAATCCGGCTTTTGGCCTTTAAAACAGTGGAGAACTCAGTCTGGCCTTCTCTATTTATACAACATTCTTGATTATAGATCAATTATTCGAGTTTATTGGTGTTATTCGGCGTTGCGTCCCCCATGACGGAATCAAATCTCTGCGGCTAACGCGTTTCCCGGTCAGCTGTTTCGGGCGGTACGGTTGCTCCGAACCTGTTGCTTAAAATTCCTGGAGGAATGGTCCGCTCGGTGCAACCCCTGTTATCGGCGGGGGGATCCGCCGCGGAGCCCCATGGGAATCTGGGCAAGACGAGGCCCCGGCATCGAAGTTATCAGTCTCCCGGAACCTCGAGCTGAAAATCGGTTTTCGGGAGTTTTATACAATTATGAAAGCAGGAGGTCCCAATTGTTCCTGAACCCGCGCTCTCGTCGCCCGTTACGGGTGCCGTTTCGCGTTTCCGGCCTGTCCGCCCTCCCGGCCCCTCACCATGCAGGTCAACCCGTGATCGTTGTAAACGGGGGGGATTTACCATAGTTCCAGGATTGCTTAGAGCCCCCCCTCCGCTGGGCGGCGCTGGCGCAAAGGGGCTTCAAGACTCCGAATATTCCCGCGTTTGCTCTTCATGGTCCGGCGGCGGCGCCCTGAGGCCCCTTGCCACTTGCCCCCCTTGCCCCTTGCCCCCCTTGCCCCTTGCCCCCCTTGCCCCTTGCCCCTTGCCCCTTAATCCTGAAACCCATCTTCAGATATTTCCCTTGTTTTATCGTCGTTCCGCCTTACCGTTCGCCCCGGCGGCCCGTGAACGCCTTCTTTTTTGCGACCGAAGAAACCCGGTGATCCTAATATTTGTGACAGTATATCGTTGCCGTGCTCTTAAATTTACGGGTGGTAGCAGATGCCATTTGGGCAAACGCATATACCGCCTTTAGTTTTGCCTATGGCGACTCACTTTGGATAAAGCCTGACGCAGTTCTTACGGGCTCGAGCGGGAAAGCGATCTAGACTGCGGAAGGGGGGGCGTCCTTATCATTTATCCATTCCTGAGCTCTTTCGCGAGATCCTTCAGGTCTTCCCAGCCTTGGGTCTTAATGTCTTCCTTGGAAGACATGTAGTTTAAACCGTAGGTAACCCAGAGTTCGGCCTTCCAGGCCCCGTGCGAAAGCACGGGGCGCTCCTTCGCCCTCTGAACGCCCAGGGGGCTAGGCGACATGCTCATGACACGGGCGGCGTCGGCCCCGAAGGCCAGCACCGCCTTCGGGGCCGCGATCTGCGCCTGCCTGGCCGCTATGTAGCCGCAGCATTTCCAAGTCCTCGCGGATAGGGAATCGGAGCGGTCCCGGACGCACTTGATGGCCGGGGTCACGTAAAGATCGTCTTCGTTGAGCTTGAATCCACCCGCTATCATTTTCGAGAGGAACTCGCCCTCCTTGCCGGACGGGAAGCGCTCCTGCTTCAAGGCCGCCTTGTTCTGCGGGGAAACGACGATCATCAGGGCCGGCCGCGCCGCGTTGCCTCTGCCGAACAGGAACCCGGCCTTGGCGTCGCAGAGCGGGCACAGATCGCATTTGGAGGCGGCGAGTTCCAGCTCCTCCAAATCCCCTGCCTTCAGGATCCAGTCGGGAGGATCCGGCACGGGCCCGTGGTTAGGGACTGCCAGATTGCTTTCCCCCAAGTGGCCGGGGGCGGCGCCCACCGGCTTCGGCGGCGGCAAGTCCAGAGGTTTCGGCCGAAGGGGGGCGCCGCGAGGCGCCCGCCCGACTTGAAGGGAGACGGCGGAGTCCGTGGTTTCTGGAGTTGCCGTCGCGGCGGGAGCTTCGGCGTCAACCAAACCAGCGGCGGGCTCGGGAGCCCCGGCGGCCGCCGAATCGATGGTTGTTTCCGGAGCCCCGGAGGCGGACGCCGAAGACTTGACGGACTCCGGAGCATCGGAAGTTTCCTGAACCGCAGGGGGAACGGGCGTTTTGGGAGCCTCGTCTTTTGGCGGTTCGAGCGGCGTTGCAGGCAGTTCCGGGCCGTCGCGTCCGACGGATGACTCGCCGGGAACGCGGGGGGGCGCAACGGGCGGTCGCGGCGGAGCGGGCTTCGGAGGCTTTACCGGATCTTTTTCCGCGCGGATTATCGTTGGGTCGAAGCCTATGGGCTTCTTGCGCGGAATGCCGCCCGGGGGCGCGCTGCGGGGCTGGCCGTTTGGCGGCTCGGGTTGCTGTTCCGGGGCGGACTGATGCCCCTGGCCGTGCGGTCGGCCCTGGAATCCCGAGCCGTCGGCCTGGACGGGCGAGCCCGATCCGGCAGACTGGCCGGGATGGCCTGGTCCGACTGGCTTCCTCGTAAATTCTTGTCCGCCAAGCCTGTCAGGCGAATGCCCCGGAGTAAAGGCGCCCTGCCCGGGACAGGCTTTGGGAAAACCTTCCCTTGAACCGGGGGCGGCCCCAGCCTTCCCGGCGCCGCCGTCTCCGGGAGGCCGCTTGAACGGAGGGAGCTTGGGCGGGAATTCCAGTTCGATCTCGGCCATGTATTTCAGATATTTTAAAGCCTCATGCGCGAGGTCCAAGGGATTGTCAAAGGGTTGGCAAGGGGCGCTTTCTTCCGCGCGGCCTGGGCCGCCGTCCACTCCGTTCTCAGGGCCGCCGGAACTGCCGAGGCTTCCAGAACTGTCAGGGCTTTCGGAACTGCCGGAATTGTCAGGGGGGGCATGGCCGTCGGCGTTTTCACCGTCGCCGCCGTTTCGGTTGGGTTCATCGCCATAAGGGACGATGGCGGCTTCGGTAATTTTTTCAGCGCGTACTCCCTGATCGCCCTTCGCGCGCTGAACGTTTAGCGTTTCCTGAATGTCCTGTTCGCCCTTTGTGTCTTGAACGCTTTGAGCATGCTGCGTACCCAGAACGTCCTTCGTGTCTTGAACATCCTGCGCATCTTGGATTACTTGAACGCTCTGTACACCTAACGCGTATTGTGTTTCTTGAACATCCTGTATTCTCTGATCAACCGGAATATCCTGCGCATCTTGTGTTACTTGAACGGAATAAGCGTCTTGAATGGGTGGAATGTCATCAGCTTTTTGAATACCCTTATTTTCAAGGGTTTCCTGAATAATCTGGACGCGCTGTTCGCTTATAGGGTATTGCGTATCATGAACGTCCTGTGCCGCCTGAACATTCTGCGTATCCTCAGAGTCCAGCGATCCATGAATAGCCATCGTATCTTGATCGCCCTGCGCGTCCTGAGCTTCCGTAACATTCTGTGCGGTCGAAGCGTTTAGCGTCTCCGGAACGTCCCGCGACGTATGAACTCCCTTCGTATCCTCAGAGTCCAGTGATCCATGAATAGCCTTGGCGTCTTGATCGTTCTTCGTGTCATGCGCGTCCAGAGCTTCCGGGACATCCGGTGTGGTAAACGAGTTTAGCGTATCATGAACGTCTTGTGCCGCCTGAACTTTCTGCGTATCATCAGAGTCCAGCGATCCATAAATATCCTGCGCGTCCAGATCTTCCGGCGCGTCATGCGAATCCTGAGATTCAGGAACATCCTGTGCGTTCAACTCGTATTGCGGGTCCTGGAGTTCCTGTCTCCGCTTAACGTCCTTAACGTCCTTAACGTCCTTAACGTCCGTAACGTCCGTAACGTCCTTACCGTCCAGCGCCCCCCGAACGCCTTGTATATCTTGTGAGCCCAACGTTCCGGAAGCTTCGGCAACTCCGGTTTCTACGGGCGAGTTTGTTTCGGCGGGAGTTTCGTCAGCTCCGCCCGCCGCCCGGCCGTCCCATTCCGCAGGGGGGGACGGAGTTTCTGCGTCAAGCGCGGGGGGGGGCTCTGGCCGTTCAGGCGTTTCAAAGTCCATGGACCTGCACCGTGAAGTCGTCCACGCGGTAGATCGGAAGATCGTCGGCCCAGAGCACTCCCTTGAAGGCGAGGATTTTTAAGGCGTCGTCCGCCTCGGTAACCTGGAGGCCAATGGCGCAACCCCTCGAAACCGGGACTATCTGGCCGCGGTAGAGCCAGCGGTGTGGGCGCCCGGGCACGGGCGCGGTAAAGCGCGCCCGCGTGTCCTTCAAGGCTTCCCCGGGATAGAAGCGCTTCAGGGCGAGCACTTTTGCGGCCTGGTAGAAGGCCTCCAGGCCCAGGGAACCCGGCCAGACCGGGTCCTGGGGGAAGTGGGCGGCGAAGAACCACGCCCCCGGCCTCACGAGAGTGCTGCCCCAGCACCAGCCGGGGGGGGAGCGGTCTGGGTCGCGGTCCCACAGGAGCCTGTCGAGCATCCTCCAGCGCCCGGCGGGCCAGGCCGGGCCGCGCGGGTAGCCTTGGCTTGCGGCGCCTTCCGGCGGGCCGGGGAAGGCATCTTCCCCCCGCTGGAGTTTCAAGCCCTCCTGGCGGGCGAGGTTCTCGGGGGAAAGGAATCCGAAGTGCGTGATTCCCCGGTAGACGGCCTCGCCGTCTACCGAGGTGGAGAACTTGTAGTGCTGGATGGCGGTCTCGCCTAAGACGCTGTGCCGCTCCAGGGAGGCGCGGGTCTCGGCGAGCCCTGCGCCGTCCGGGGTTACGGCCTTGAGGGTCACCGCCTCCCCGCCCAGGTTCCTGAAATGCATTGGCCCCGGGAAGGGCAGATACGATCCCATAAACGACGCCAAAAAACCGCAGGGCTGGAGCGCGGTCTCGTTTATCGCGGCGTAGGGGAGCGCCATGTCCCCCCCCGCCTCCGCGAAGGTCCAGCGGGAGGGGTCCATCAGGTGCCGGGCCACGAGTTCGGAACCGTCGGCTACCACCCCCACCTCGCCTTCCACGACCTCCACCTCGTCCAGGAAGTCGTAAGGGGCCTTGGGAAGGTGGGGGAAGAAGGCGCCGGAATCGAAGCGGGAGAAGAGAGGCCCGAAGGCGCCTGAGACCGGGCCGGAGGAGAGGAGCTTGACCTGCTCCCTCGGGTAGACGTACAGGGAAGTTCCGGGGGCGAGGCGCTGCCCGGCGGCCGCTTGCCCGTTGCCTGCCCGGCCGCTCGCGGCGGCGGCCAGGCCGCTTCCGCCGGCGTCATTCCCCCCTGCGGCGCGGGCCAGGCCGCTCCCGTCGGCGGCGCGGCCGCCGGAGTCGGTTGCGCCGCCGTTTTCGGGACCGCTTCCGCTTCCGTCCGGGGAGCGCTGAGCGCGGGGCTTAGCGGCGGCTCCCGGCGCGGCGGCCTGGTCCCGGCCGTCGCCGCCGTCCCGGGCGGGCGGGGCCTGCGCCGCCTTCGCGCCGGAGGACGGCGGACGTCCCTTGTGCCTCTTTTCCCGGAACTGGGATGAGAGCTGCTCCAGGCTTCCCCCGGAGAGCGCGAGCGACATGCCCGTAACTTCCACGATTGGCCTTCCGTCGGCCCACATCACCGCGTCGGCCACGGCCGTCGGTTCCGGGGCGCGCTTGGCGGGGCGGCCGGGGCGGCGGCCCGAGGAGGGTTCCGGGGCGGGCGCGTTTAGCGAGAGCTCCCTCACGTGGACGTCGTAGCAAACCTCGCGGGTGGCGGCGGTCACCTGGCCGCGGCATTTCAGCGCGGCCGGGAGGCCGGCCGCCGGGACGAAGCCCCTGCCCGGGCCGGGGATCCAGCCCACGCTCATCAGGTAGAGCTTGAGGGCCTGGAGGGAGGCGTCGAACATGAGGGTGCCGGGCATGACCTCGTCGCCGGGGAAATGGCATTTGAGGTACCACGCCCGGGGATCCACGTCCGCCCGGGCGCGGATGAACCCGCTCTTCCAGGCTCCCCCCGCCCGGTCTATGGAATCGGCCCTGTGGACGAGCGCCAGGTTCCCGCCCGGAAGGAAGGGGAAGCCGGGGGCGCCCAGATCGCGGAAGCGCGGCCCGAAGGGCGAGAGATCCCCCGAGCGCACCAGATCCAGCTCCCGCTGGCCCAGCTCCCGCGGCGGGTTTTCGGAGGGGTCGGAAACGAGCCCCGGCTCCACGCTTCCCGCGCCGCCCTCGGGGGCGGGGACGGAAAGCCCCTTCCCGGCGTCCAGGGCATCCGGCGTGAAAAAGCCGGCGCATCCCTTGCGCATGGACATCAAAGGCTCGCCGTTTACGGTCCCGTCGTACTCGAAGCGGAACATCCAGGTGTCCGCGTGGCGGAAGAACTTCAAGATCCTTATGTCGTAGCGGCAGCGGTCCCCCGGCGCGGGGGGGGGGCGGTGGTAGGTAACCTCGGCGTCCAGGAGCCGGTACAGGCTCCGGCCCTGGGTCGCGAAGTCCACGCCCAGCCACGCCGAGAGCATCAGATCCGCCTGCCCGGACTCGATGGAGACCCCCGGGGTCATGCGGCCCCCGTCAAGGTACCAGGCCCCCTCGCGGACGTCGTGCTCGGTCACCATCCTGCCTGGCTCCAGGCTCCTGGGCTTTCCTTCGATAAGGACCACCCGGTCCACGAGCATCAAGGGCTCGTCGGGAAGCCTCACGCGGGAGGGAAAGGTGTCGGCCAGTGCCCAGTCGGGACCGAAGACGGGCTCTATCCTCCCTCTGGCGAATTCCAAGGCGCCTTCCCTGTCGATTACGGGGCCTGGCGACGGCTCCTCGGAGGGGGCGGCCCCCTCCTTTTTCCCGGAGCCCTTGGGCCGCCCGCGCCGCCGGACGGCGGGCTCGGGGGCAACGGCCTCGGAGGGCGGCAAGGCCGCCCGGTCCGGCGGGGCCGGGGCCGGCAGGCCGGAGCGGGCCGGGGGGGCGGGAGAGGGCTGCAAAGGGCGGGCGGGCGTTGCTGGAGCGGCGGAGCCCGCGCGGGCGGGCGGTGTTTGAGGCGGCTGGCCCGCGCCGGGGGAGGGCGCGGGGGATCCCGGCGGCTCCGGCGCGACGGGGGTTTT
>JAIRZX010000359.1 GCA_031267005.1 Deltaproteobacteria bacterium | reverse complement strand
CCCTCCGACCCCGGCGGGGCGCTTCCGGGGCTGCCCGAGGGCCCGCGAAGGCCTGGAGGGGGCCCGCCCGGGGGAGCGGCGGGATGCCTTCGCCGGGGCGCGGCGGAAGGCGCGACCGGAACGCGGCGGGGCTCGGGCGGCAAGCGGCTCGCGCCCCCAAGGGGAAGCGGACGCCGACGCCCGCGCTCGCCTCAGGCGCAAAACGCCGCCTTGCGCGCCAAGGAACTTGGCCCGGGAGGCCTGCCGTCCAGGGTCGCGCCCGATTGCGCTATCGATCGTTCGGATTCATTATATTCCATAACGAGCTGACTCACAAGAGAAATGGACAGAACGGCTCAGGGAACGCCCCGGGCCGGAGGCGGCCCGGGGAGGGCCGGGTCCGCCAGGGCCGGACCAGGCCGAGGCCGGAGCAGGGACTGCGGAGGGCCGGGCCGGACCCTGGCGAGGCCTGGGGGAAGAGCCGCAAGGCCGTCCGAAGGCATGGAGAGGGCCGGGACCGTCCTTTGGCGGAACGTTCAGGCCGGGGGGACGGCAGGCGGATCGGGGCGTTTCTGGCCAGAGGGCAAAATATTTGGTATAAACCAATACCTTGTTCCGCCAGATCCGGTGCCGTACCCTTCCGCTCCCCCTTTCCGAGGCTGTCGGGCCTCCTTGCCGCGCAACCGCCCGGCGGTCTTTTCCCGCAGTTTCCTTTGCAACTTCCGGGCCTTTCCTGGCGCCCCCCCCGCGGCCTCTTCCCGTGGAATTCCGGGTGCCTGAGGGCGAAATCCCGTCACATTTCTGCCCCCCTCGGCTTCCCGGCTGGCACTTTTTTTCCGGCTTCCTTCACCAGCTCCGGCAGCCTTCCTCCGGCTCGCCTTCCCCCGGAAGCCTTCCCCCGGAAGCCTTCCTCGCCTCACCCTTTTCCCGCAAGCCTTCTTCTCCTTCCCGGCGCCCCGCCGACCCCGCGCGGCGCCCTTCCAGCGCCTCGTGGCGCCCGTTCCGGAAGCGGCCGCTGCCGCTCCCACCGGCTGAACGCGCATGGCCAAGCCCAAAATCCGCTACCTCTGCCGCGAATGCGGCTGGCAGTCCCCCGTGTCGCTGGGGCGCTGCCCCAGCTGCCAGGCGTGGGATTCCTTCGACGCGGAGGAGGAGGCGCCCGCCGCCAGGTCCCTGTCCTCCAGGTCCCCCTCCAAGTCGGGAACCAAGGCGGTGCCCCTGAAAGAAGTGCCCCACGGGGAGACCCTGAGGCTGCCGTCGGGCATAAGCGAGCTCGACCGGGTGCTGGGCGGGGGCCAGGTGCCGGGAGGGGTGATCCTCCTTTCCGGGGAGCCCGGCGTGGGCAAGTCGACCCTGCTCCTCCAGGTGGCGCGCGGGGCCGCGGAGCAGGGGAAGAGGCCCCTCTACGTGACCGGGGAGGAGTCGGCGGCCCAGCTGAGGCTCCGCGCCGAACGGCTGGGGCTCGAGCTGGAGGGCATATTCGTGCTCGCCGAGACCGAGATCCCCAGGATCATGGAGGCGGCCTCCGGGCGCTCCGGCCCGGCGGGAGCGACCGGCGCTTCCGGGCGCTGGGACCTGCTCATCGTGGACTCCGCCCAGACCATGCGCCTCCCCGAGCTGGGGAGCGGGGCGGGGAGCCCGGCGCAGATACGCGAGTCCTCGTCCATCCTGACCCAGTTCGCGAAGGAGACCGGGGCCCCGCTTTGGCTCGTGGGGCACATAACCAAGGACGGCAGCATCGCCGGCCCCAAGCTCCTGGAACACCTGGTGGACACGGTCTTGTACTTCGAGGGGGAGAGGGACCGCCCCGTCCGGATACTGCGCTCGTTCAAGAACCGCTTCGGGCCGGTCAACGAGGTGGGCGTCTTCGAGATGACCGGGAAGGGCCTTTGCGAGATCCTGAACCCCTCCGCGCTCTTCCTGGCCGAGAGGCTCGCGGGCGCCGCCGGCTCCGCGGTGACGCCGGTCCTGGAGGGCAGGAGGCCGCTCATGATGGAGATCCAGGCCCTGGTGAGCCCGAGCCCCCTGCCCATGCCCCGCCGCCAGACACTGGGCGCGGATCCCGCCCGCGTGAGCCTCCTCACCGCCGTCCTGGAGAAGAAGGTGAAGCTCAAGCTCTTCGACCGGGACGTCTTCGTGAACGTGGCCGGGGGCGCCAGGATCTCCGAACCGGCGGCGGATCTCGCCATCGCGGCGGCCGTCGTCTCCAGCTGGTTCGAGTCCCCGCTCAAGGCGGATCTGGCCGTCTTGGGCGAGGTGGGCCTCGCGGGGGAGGTCAGGAGGGTCGGCCGAATGTCCGAGAGGCTTGCGGAGTGCGCCCGCATGGGCTTCAAGAAGGTCTGCGGGCCAGCGGCCGAGCTGGACGGGGCGGAGAAGCGCCACGGCCTGAAGGCCGTGGGGGTGTCGCGGGTCTCCGAAATCTTCGGCCCCGAAGCCGGGCTCTTCGAGAACCCCGAAGGGAGCCCGCCCCCCCCCAAGCCGAAACCCGCTTAAGCCCCGGGCGGGGAACCGGCCCGCAGGGGACGGAACCGCCGGAAGGCCTCCTCCTCGGCCGGCTCCAGGCCGTTTTTCGGGGTCGTTACCGATATAGTCATAGTTCGCTTCGTGGGACCTCGGAGGTTAGCGGTTCGTTTTGGCGGTCATGGCGCGGGCGGGGCAGACGTTCCAGATTACCGGGAGGCGGGTTCCTCTCGGGCGGACGGAGCCTCCGGCGTGTCGGCGGCAAGCAGCATGCGCGTTCAGCGAAGTCGGTTTTTTTTCCTGGACCGGAGGGGGGCCCTGCCATGCCGCGTCTTTCTCAGGGGCGTCTCGCCTCTCGTCCGGCGTCCCCATGCTTCTGGAAATAGAAGAGGGAAAATGGCGGATCAGTTTTCAGGCGACGGCGTCAGGCGAAATGATCATGTTGATACTTTGATGCTACTTTTGCATGAGCAATATACACAATTTTTTTTGGTTTAAGTCAATATGAATCTTCATAGTTTGAATCTGATGATAATAAAACAAGGCCAATTTTGTATTAACTGCCAGCATAGCAAAAGGATAAATTATGGCCATTCTAGTTAAATATTTAAAAAGCGTTGCGGTTAATCCTTATATAGTACGGCCATATCTTGGATATTATTAAAATATTTAATTAGAATCGCAATATTGCCATTGAATCTAAATATTAGAAAATGACGGGTATTTTATTCATATACGGTATAGTCATTTCTTTGATATTATTCTAATATTTAACAGCAACGGCAATAACTTAACCATCCAGATGCTTTCCTCGGTTTCCGGGTAATCATTCAGCTGCCCAACCCCTCATCCGACTCTCATTCTCCTAAGTCAAGGGGTCCGCCACGCGGGATTCCGGGGCTGCCCAAGGACGTGGCCTCACAGCTTCCCGGGAAGCAACCCGCCCGTCCCGTGCCTTGCCCCGCTCGCGAAAACGAAGGTACCCGTTCACGGGATAGGGCATCCGTTCACGGGCTCAAGAGGGCGGTCCAGTGTCAGGCTGGAGCCGAGCTTCGGGCTTGCGAGAGCGGGATTCGGGAGTAAAGGCAAGGCGGTCCAGGAGCAGTGCGAGGCGATCCTGTGGCGGGCGGGAGGTGGTCCTTGAGCAAGGGGAGGAGGTCCTGGGTAATGGGGGAGGTAGCCCGAGACCAGGGGGGGAGGTAGTGCGCGGTGGATTGGAACTCGACTACGTAATAGTCGACGTCCTCCGCCTTGAACAAGAAGTCGGGACGCCTCGCCTTCTCGCCCAGCTCGATCAGTTCCGTGCTGAGTTGCGCGGCGCCTGCGGCAAAGCTGGGGGGGTAGCCTTAAAACTGGAAAAAAGAGCCGAGATCCTCCTTTATCATGGACTTTAGAAAGAGATCCTTGCGTTGGGCGGGCGCTCCGGCGGAGTCCCGCCCGTCCGCCCCGTAGCCCGGCAAACCCGGAAGCCCAAGGGCAACGCCAAAAGAATCATCGATATTGCGAAAAACTCTAACGCCGTCATCTCCGATACCGCTCCCGGCCGGAAGCCCGCCTGACGGGCCCGGGTTATGGAGCAGGACCCGGCTACTTGACCCCCAGGTGCTGCTTGATGAGGGTCCAGGCCCTCACGCGGGAGTCCCGGAAGCGCTGGAAGTCCTCCTTGGCGAAGCCCTCGCAGTACGCGGTCAGCCCGTCCGCCTCTTCGATGAGGAGCGTAAGGATCTCGGCTATGCCGTTTATGAAGGCCAGATCCTCGGCCTGGACGGATACCGTCCCGTTTCGGTAGACCGCCAGCCTGTCCAGGGCCTTCTGCAGGAAGACCCTGGTCTCCCCCAGCATGGACTTTACTATTTCCGGCTCGTAGACCCCGTGGTGAAGCACGTCGGCCAAGAGACCTATGTAGCCGTAGGCCTCCAGGACGAAGCCGGCGCTGTAGGCTCCCAGAGCCCCGAGGTGGACGGCCTCGCGGGAGGCCTGACCGTCCTCGGCGGACGGGGAGGCGCCTTCCTGGGCCGCAACAGGGACCCCGAGGGGCCAGGCCAGGGCCGCGAGGGCCAGGACCAGGGCGGCGCCCAGGCGTAACCGGCGAGCGCGGGAGGGAGGCTCGGGGGGCGCGGAGGCCCGGGAAGGGCTCATTTCTTCTCCGTGGGGGGGTCGGGAAATTGCCGGGCGGCCAGGAGCGGCCGGCGGGCGGTTTTGCGTAATCCTTCCGGGCAATCCGGGCAAAAATTCGCCAAGCCGTCACGCCGGGCGCCCGGCCTTCCCGAGCAATCAGGGAAACGCGCGCGGCGCCCGCGCTCGCGGGTCCGGGGCGGCGCCCCGGAAGCCCGGGCGGGGGCTGCCCTCAGGGCTTAATGAGGCGGTCTATGCGCTTCCAGGCGTTGTCCCGCGCCACGCGGTACCTGGCCAGATCCCCCTCCGCGCGGCTGTTGGCGAAGCCCCTCAGGCTCTCGGCCTCCTCGATCAGGAGCTCCAGGATGGTAGTCACCTCCGCCAGGTACTGGCGGTCGCCGGACGAAACAGCGAAGCCAGGATCCTGGTAGCGGGCCAGCTCCCTGTGCGCGTTGCCGAGGTACTTCACGGTGTCCCCCAGCATGTTTATTACCTGCTGGGAGTCGTAGGCCCCTGAGCTGAGAAGGTCCCCGTAGGCCCCTATGTAGCCGAAGGACTGGATGACCAGCCCCACGGAGAGCGTGGCGATGGCGTTCAGATCCTGTATCTCGCGCTCCGAGGCCTGGGGAGGCTGGACGGCCGCGGGCGCCTGGGGCTCGGCGGCCTGGGGCTCCTCGGCCTGCTGGTCCTGATCGCCGTACTCGTCCTGGGCGGCGGCGTCCGGGGTCCAGGAGGCTGCCGCCAACGCCGCGAGGAGGAAAACGAGGATGGGGCGCCGGGCCGGGGCGCGTCCCGCGCCCCGGGGCTTTTCTGTGGTCGTCATTATGGTTCAGCCTGTCAGGGGAGGGTTCGGCACGGGGGCCCGGATTGGGTGTCAACCGATGGATTTTACCCCCGAACTACCCGCAAATCAACCGATGGCCGCTTTGCCCGGGGCAGGGCCTCGGAATGCCGGAGCCTTCCCCCGCAAGGCCCGGAAGTCCATTGGCAGGCACGGTATGCCCGGCGGTCCAGTCCCTGTTTCCGGAACCGCCAGGCTTTGGGGCATAAGCCAAGCCTCGCCCGCCCCTCCCCTACCTTGCCGCCCTCCCGTCCCCGCCCGGCCGTACGGGCCCGCCCGGACCGAGCCGCCCCCCCCAACCCCCCCCGCGCTCCCGCCCCTCCCCCCCCCTCGGGCCCCCCCGGC
>JAIRZX010000306.1 GCA_031267005.1 Deltaproteobacteria bacterium | reverse complement strand
CAGGCGGGAGAGGAATATCGTTGCCTGCCTCTTCGAGAAGGACGGGCGTGAGGCGGCGGTCGAGTTCGACGGGAAGGGCCAGTCCCCGCCTGTCCCCCGGTGAGCGCGGGATCGGGCCGTCCTGGCAGTCGGAGTTCGGCGCGTCCGGTTTCCGGAGCGCCTACAGGAGCCCCGCCGCGGTCCACTACGTCGGCGGCGAGTTCAGGTTACGGATTGCCTCGCCCTACGGCGGGAACGGCGCTTACCGGTTCTCCGGGACGCGTTCCGGATCTCCGGGATTAGGAGACGAGGCCACCGGGACCGGCGGCCCCTGCCGGAACCGTCCCGGCCGCGGCGCCCATGTCCGGTGGTCGGAAAGGACCGGGCCGCTCGGGGGACGTTTCGGAAAATCCCTGGCGCGGGCTTAAGCGGGCGCCCGGACGGGCGGTTGTCCGGAGAGCCTTCCGGCGCGGGGCAGTCGGGCGAAGCGGAGGTTCGGCCGGGCTCGGCGGGGACGCGCCGGGCCGTGAACTTTAACATTCCGGCAAAGCCTCCGCGCGGCAAAAGTTCGCTCCCACTTCCAGCTTACCCGTCCCCCCGTCCACCTATCCACCGCCCCCGCTCACACGCTTCCCCGCTCCCCCCGCTCCCCCCGCTCCATAGATCGTCAGCTCCCCGGCTCGCCGCCGTCCGCCCGCAACCCATCCGGGGGGCCGAAGCCGCGTCGTACGGCGCCGGCCAATGGTCCGCCTCCGGCCGCCCGGGGCCGGGCGGCAAGGGCCAAGGCCCCCCTTCAGCCGTCCAGTTCCGCGTCGTATCCCAAAGGCACCCTGTCCTCGCCCCTGCGGTTAAGGTAACGGTTCCCGCGCCCGTCCGGGAGCACGCACAGGACAAGCCCGTCCCCCCTTATCTCGGCGCCGCGGCAGACGGGTTCTATCGCCCAGGCCCCGGTCAGGTCTATTACCCCCCAGAGCCCGTCGGCCGCCCTGGCGGGGGCGAGGCCGCGGGCCTCGTTGAAGGGGATGACGAACCTGAAGGAGGGCGCCACCGCCCAGCCGCCGTCCTTGGAGACGAATCCCCAGCCGCCTTCGGCCGCCTGGGCCGGTGCGGTGGACCCGTCCCCCCAGTTGCCGACGTCGTGGTAGACGGGCGGCACCTTCCAGGCGCCGTCCCGGCCCACCAACCCGGCCATGCCGTCAGGCTCCGAGGCGACGGCCAGCCCGTTTTCCATGAACTGGTAGGCCTGGGAGAAGCGCGGCTCCAGCGCCCAGGCGCCGGTCTCGTCTATGTATCCCCACAGCCCGCTCCGGTCCATGGCGGGGGCCAGCCCGTAAGAGAACTGGGAGGCGGTCTGCACGAAGCGGGGCTCTATCTTCCATTTGCCGTCGGGGCCTATGAAGCCCCAGAAGCCGCGCTGGTCGCAGGCCGGGGCCAGGCCGTTGTCCCCGAAGTCCAGGCTCCTGGGGAAGACCGGGTAAACCGCCCAGCTCCCGTCGGGCCTGACGTAGCCTGACCTGCCCTCGCTCTCCTCCACCGACGCGAGCCCGTTGGGGGTGAAGTTGAAGGCCAGGTGGAAGCGGGGCTCTATCGCCCAGGCGCCGTCGCGGCCTATGAAGCCCCACTTGCCGTCCGGGGACTTCGCAGCCGCCAGCCCGTCGGGTCCGAACCCGAAGGGCGCCCCGAAGCGCGGCTCCACCATCCACTTGCCGTCCGGCCCTATGAGCCCCCAGAGCCCCTCGGGGCCCGCGAGGGACTCCTTCGAGGGCTGGTCCGCGGGCTTCAGGGGCTGCGCGGGAGCGTCCTTGGCGGTTTCGGGCGATGGGGCGGGCGACGAGCCGGGAGGGGCGGGGGCGCCGGGTTCCGCCGGGGCCTCCGGCGCGGGCGGCGGGGCAGACGGCGCGGCGGGCCGGGCGGACGCCGGGGAGGAAGCCCCTTCGGATGCTTCGGGGGCACGACCGGAAGCGCCGCCGGTAACGGACTGAGCGTCAGGGCCGGAAGGGGTGGGAGGGGAAGCCAGCTGGGCGGCCTTTTCGGCCTCGAGCCGGCCGGCCGCTGCCGCGCCCGGCGTCTGATGGTCAGGAGGGGAAGCGGAAAGCGGCGCGGGCCCCGGAGCCGCTCCTGGCCCGGCTGGCGCCGGAAGCTCGTCCGGCACCAGGCAGGGGGCGGTGCCGTCTTCCGCGAAGTAGATGGGGAAGGCGCACACTGGCTCCATGAGCCAGCTACCGTCCCTGGAGAGCACCCCGAAGCGGGTGCCGAGCCTCCCGGAAGCCACGCCGTCCCGGGTGAACTCGCCCGCGGCGTCGAACGCTATCTCGGGGGCCACCTTCCAGGACCCGTCGTGGCCGATGGCGCCGTATTTGCCGTCGAGCTTGACCCAGGCAGAGCCGTCCCTCCCGAAGGGGTTAGCGGCGTGGAACCTCGGTTCCACCGTCCATGTCCCGTCCGCCGCGGCGTAGCCGTAGAGCCCACCCTCGGACTTGCGCGGCGACGGGCGGGGGGGGGCGGGCGCGCCCCCCGGACCCGCCCCGGCGGCATCGGCACGCGTCTCCGCTCCCGCCGCGGGGCCCTCGGCCCCGCCTTGTACGCGCGCGGCGCGGAATGCCGCGAACGCGGCCAGGGCTGTCACCGCGAGGGCAATCGCTAGCGGCTTCGCGAACTTCGATGGCAATTTCGGAAATCCTTGTCTGGCTGGCGGCCCGCGTCGCGGCGCCCGGCCTTCCTCCGGAAAGTACTGGGCGGGTGCGCCGCGGCCCGCGCCCGACTGGCGGGCGCCGGGTCCGTAGGCCGGGTGCCGGGGGACGCGCGGCGGGACGGCGCCGGGCAGGCGCCCTTGCGCGGACGGGTCAAGCCGGAGGCCTTCCGTCCGGGGCCTTGATTAATCGCGGATTATAGTCACGCGCGCGGGCCGTGTCAAACTGGGCTTGCCCTTTCGCGGGCCCTGCGTTCCGGGCTCCTTTCGGGGTGGGCCCTGAGTGGCCCTGCTGGTGGCAGACGTTTCTGGGGGGACTGGACTGGACTGGACTGGACTGGACTGGACTGGACTGGACTGGACTGGACTGGACTGGACTGGACTGGACTGGAGAGGCTGTTCGAGTTTCAGGATTTCTCAGGCAGCCTGTGCAAGCAGATTGCCGACATGCGCGGGCCCGACAGCTGGCCGAAGTTCTTTTGACTCTGGACAACTGCATCGTCAGTTACGGGCTGCACAAGAGCCCCGCCAGGTATACGCGCGTCAAATTCTTTTACAATCCGATTTCCACGTGCCGGCTCAGCATTGCGGACGCGTTCTCCCGCAAGCGTACCCAGCAACACACTAAGCAGGGTAAATTTCACGTCCATAGAGGGCATGGCCCGCGTTACAGCCGTTTTAGTGGAGGTCATGAAGATTACCCCCCACCCCGTCCGTCTGGCGGAAGAGGCTGTTGAAGTGAGCCCCGTTCCATAATTCCCCGCGAACTTTCGCGATGGAACACTAGCGCCTGTCCGCATAAGTCCGTAGGTGAATCCGGGAGCCAGTAGGACCTCCCCTCTGAGGGCGGGGGGGCCGGTTAGCTCGCTTCTTGAATGACCCGAACTCTTTGGAATAATCCAGAGGCCCTGAGCGGGGAGCATCCGCCAACCTCGCGAAGCATCGCGATATGGTATCCGTAGATTAGGTTTAGGAGCACCTCACCCCCTGGTCCCGGGCTACCTCCCTCCTAACCAGGGACCGCCTCCAGCCTGTCCAGGGACCGCCTCCAGCCGCCCGGGACCGTCCCCCCTCTACTCCCGGACCCCCTCCGCCTTCCCGAAGCTCGAGTCCAGCCTGACACAGGACCGCCCTTCCCTTGAGCTCGTGAACAGATACTGCGTGAGCGCCTGTCTCTTGAAGCACACCCGTGAACGGATGCCGTTAGGGGCGAACGCATATGAATCCGCTACGGCACAATTAAGTATAAATATATATAATTAAGCATAATAATGGCAATAAGATTTCGCCTGACTTCTCATTGGAGCGGCCCGGCGCTCGGGCTCCCCGGCCCGGGGCAGGGA
This sequence comes from Deltaproteobacteria bacterium, assembly GCA_031267005.1. Lineage (GTDB taxonomy): Bacteria > Desulfobacterota > Desulfarculia > Adiutricales > Adiutricaceae > JAIRZX01. The sequence continues at coordinate 7,279 of JAIRZX010000306.1, read as the reverse complement.
GCGGGGACAGCTCGGCAGGGGAGGGCTTTCGCGCCCGGTGTTAAGCGGAGAGCCTTCCCCAGCTGCTGAGGATCGGAGCGGAACCGGGCTGAATTTTACGGGGTTATGCGAACAGGCGGCTTTCCCTGCAGCGGGCCGTCACGGCAGGGGGGTTTCCCGGCAACGGGCTTCCACGGGGAAGGTCCCGGAAGGCGGCTTTCCCCTGCAGGGGCAGTCCGGACGGGGGGCCGTCCGGAACGTCCCGGATCCTGTTCCGGGCGTAGACGTGCCGCGCAGGTTAACCCCCGATTAGGAGCCGGGGCTCATTCGTCATCGGCCGCCCCGTATTTCCGGACGTAGCCGCGCGGGGTTATCATGGCCCCGCGGTACACGAAGGTCGAGCTGTTGCCGACGACGACCAGGGTCTGCATGTCCACCTTGTTCGGGTCGAGTTCCCCCAGGGTGGTCACGATTGCCGTCTCGCCCTCGCGGCCGCAGCGGACGGCCAGGCCGGTGGGCGTCTTGGGCGGGACGAGCTTCAGGAGCAGTTCCTTCGCCGCCTCCAGCTGCCAGTCCCTGCCGCGGCTCCGGGGGTTGTAGATGACTATGACGAAGTCCGCGCGGGCCGCCATTTCCAGGCGCTTCTTGATGAGGCCCCATTCGGTGAGCCTGTCCGAGAGGCTCACGCAGCAGAAGTCGTGGGTGAGCGGGGCGCCCAGGAGGGCCGCGCCGGCGCACAGGGCCGGGGTGCCGGGCACCACGGTTATCTTCAGCTCGCCCCCGCCGTCACCCAGCGGCAGCCCCATGGACGCCGCCATCTCGTAGACGACGCCCGCCATGGCGTAGACCCCGGCGTCCCCTCCAGACACCACGGCGCAGGTTTTCCCCTCCATGGCCAGCTCCAGGGCCTGCTTCGCGCGGCGGGTCTCCGCGGTCATGCCGCTGGAGCGCGACTCGGCGCCTGGCGCCAGGTGCGGAGCGGCCTGCTCCAGGTAAAGCTTGTAGCCGAAGACGGCCCGCGAGCGGGCTAGCGCGTCCCGTGCCTCCAGGGTCACTCCGTCCGGGCCGCGGGAGCCCAGCCCGACGACTAGTAGTTCATAAGGGCCAGGGAGCACGTCGCCTTGCTGTTTTTCTGTTTCGGGACCAGGAGGGGGCCCATCCGGGCCGCAAGCCGGGCTGCTGCTTCGCATACTGAAAAAACTCCAATCTTCTCGTAAACCTTGTCGGAGGGGTTGGGGGTCTGCACGGCGGCCAGCGCCTCCATGGACTGGATCACCAGGGGCCTGGAAAAGCGCCTGGCGAGTTCCTGGAGGGCCGGCTCGGAGGCGCGGATCTCGGCGGTGGAAATGAGCGCCAGGGACAGCGGCGAGAGCAGGTTGTCCAGGAGCACCTTGTCGATCAGGCCTGTCAGGTCCTGGAGCTCCAGGTCCCTGTGGCAGCCGACGCCGAGCGAGAGGGCCGGCGGGCGCATGACCAGCGCCTCCCGGGGGAAGGGCCTCAGCCGGTAGTCCACGTACAGGGACGGCGTCCTGGGGTGCCCCGGCGCGTTGGGGTCGAAGGCCGAGCTCTCGGCAATGGGCGGGAAGTAGCGCCGCCACTCGACGAGCCTGGGGGCCAGGAAGTTGTCCGGGTCGTAGAGCGGCACCTTGCCGCCCTCGGAGAGAACCCGGCTCACCGGGGGCAGCCTGGCGAAGTCCTCGATGGCCAGGTGGCAGTCGCGGGCGAGCACCTCCAGCGACGGCTTGGACTCTATGTCCGTGGCGGTGTTGACTACCGCGGTACCGCCCGTGAGCTCGGCCACGGCCCGGGCCAGGTCGTTGCCGCCGCCAAGGTGGCCTGACAGGAGGCTCACCGCGAACCTGCCGTCCTGGCCCAGCGACACCACGGCGGGGTCCGTCTTCTTGTCCACCAGGTGGGGGGCGACGGCTCGCACCATGAGGCCGGTGGCGGCCACGGCCACGTGTCCCTTGTAACGGTGGAAGGTGGTGGCGATGAGGTCCAGGAAGGCCTTGTAGAAGAAGGTGCCCGGCGGCGAGGAGGGGGCCAGCCGCTCCGGGGCGTAGAGGTCCCCCGAGAGCCCGGCCGCGATGATGCCGGCAATCTTAAGCCCGGGCCTAGTCACGGCGTAGACCGCCGTGCGCGAGCCCGGGGCGGGGCCTATGGCCGGTCCGCCGCCCTGCTCGGCCGGGAGCGGGGCGCCCAGGGCCTCGCCGGCCTGGCCGGCGGACGGGGGCTCGTCGGCCACTGGGGACCCGCGCCCTTCCGCGGGCGTTTTTCCGTCGGAGATTTCGTCTGTCATGGAGTACACGTCCTTAGATTCCGTCCGTTCCCGTTCTTGTGTCCCGCCCGTTCCCGTCCGTCCCGTCCGGTGATCCCGCCGGTTCCAGTCCGTTCCCGTCCGTTCCCGTCCGGGGAGCCCGTCCGTTCCCGTCCGTCCAGCGCGGGTCCCGTCACGGCTTCCCGGCGCGGTAGCCGTGGCTGAAGCCCGCGTCGTAGAGCTTCGACTTGGGCGCGTCCGTCCCGTTCTTCAGGGCCGCCACGGCGGGCCCGCAGAGCATTATCGTGTGGCGGTCGAGCTTTTCCGCGTCCAGCGCGGCTTTGAGGGTCCCGGCCGTGGCCCACACCTCCCTGGAGTCCGGCCAGGTGGCCCGGTAGAGGAGCGCCACGGGGCTGTCTGGGCCGTATGCGGCGGACAGGATCCGGGATACCTCCTCGCCCTCCGCCGCCGACAGGTAGAGCGCAATAGACGCCCTGTGCGAGCACAGCGACTCCAGGTCCTCGCCCGGGGGCATGGGTGTGCGACCTTGGATCCTGGTCAGGATGAGCGTCTGGGTTACCTCCGGGAGGGTGTATTCAAGCCCTATCTGCGCGGCGGCAGCCATGGCGGCGGTAACGCCCGGCACCACGCGGTAGGGGACGCCCTCTTTTTCCAGGACGTCGAACTGCTCGCGGACGGCCCCGTAGAGGCTGGGGTCGCCGGTGTGGAGCCTTACGACCCTGAGCCCCCCCCTCCAGCCGTCCGCCAGGAGCTTCGTTATCTGCCCGAGGTCGAGGGGCGCCGAGTCCTCCACGCTGCACGATTCCTTCCTGCAGGCGAGGATCTCCGGGTTCACCAGCGACCCGGCGGTCACTATGAGGTCGGCCTCCTCCAAGGCCTTCCTGCCGGCCACGGTTATGAGGTCGGGGTCGCCTGGGCCCGCGCCCACGAATACGACTGGATGGGGGTTTTGCGCCATGGGTTTCAGGCCTTTCTCGGCGTCCCGGCCGCCGGGCGCGGCGCGGGGTGGGAAGGGTGGGGCGCCGCCGGGGGGGCTGTGCGCCGCCCGCTGCCGCGGGCTCAGGCGTTCGGCGACGGGCGTCGGCTGGCCGGCGCGGCGCGGCTTCAGGATGCGGGGGACGTGCCGCGGGGGTTTCCCGCGGAACGTTTGGCGGCGCGGCCCCGCCGCGGGCATGGCGCCGCAGGGCGTCCGCGTCCCTCGGGACGGGCCGCTGGGAAAACCGGCAGAGCCGCGTCAGGGCGGAAGCGGCCCGCCGGGGGAGGGCCGCGCCGGGCGCGGCCGGGGGGGACCGGTCAGAAGGAAGCCGTCACGAGGTACACCTGGTTTAACGGGGTGAAATAGAAGGACCCGGAAAGCTCCCGGCTCCTCGCGCAGGACAGCTGCAGGACGGCTGGCGGCCCCGAGGGGCCGGAAAGGGCCCGCACGGCCCCGCCCAGGCTCGCGTGGGTGACGACGGAGGCGGTTATCACCCCGCCCGGCGAGAGCCTCTTCCGGGCGGCGGCCGCTACCTCTTCCAGATCCTTCCCGGAGCCCCCTATGAAGACCCGGTCCGGGTCCGGGAGCCCGGGGATGAGATCCAGCGCCTCGCCCTGGAGGATTTCCACGTGGGCGCAGCCGTAGGCCGCGCGGTTGCGGCCGGCCTGGAGCGCCCGCCCGGGCTCGCGCTCGACGGCCCAGACCGCCCCCCGCGGCAGCAGGAGCCCGGCCTCCAGCGAAACCGAGCCGGAGCCGCAGCCTATGTCCCAGAAGGTCTCGGCGCCTTCGAGCCTCATGGCGCCCAAGGCGGCGGCGCGGATCTCGCTTTTGGTTATGAGGCCCTGCTCGTGCTCGTAGGCGCCTTCCGGTGCGCCCAGGGTGAGGGGCCGGAAGGGCTTGGCGCGCCTTAAAACCACGAGGTTCAGGGGGGCGAAGGCGCCTCCCGCAGCCTCCTCCAGGGAGAGCTCGCTCGCCTTCTCCCCGGGGGAGTCCAGGTTCTCGAAGACCGCCATGGTCCAGGCGCCCGCGCACCCCCGCCCTATAAGCCTCCTCGCCACCAGGTCCGGGGAGTTCGCGGGGTCAGTGTACACGGCTACCGAGCCAGCGGAGTGCGCCCTCCCCGCCCGGAACACGGCCGAATAGAGCGCCCGCCAGCCGTCCCTGCCGTGGAGGCTCTCGACCTCTGCCCCGGCCCAGGTGGTCTTGAGCCTCGCGAAGGCCTTCTGCACGGTGGTGGTTGAGGGGTGTATGAAGGTCCTCTCCGGGGGGACCACGGCCATGAGCCTTTTCGCGAGGCCGTAGAAGTTGGGGTCGCCCGAGGCCAGCGCCACGCAGGGGCGCGTCCGGCTCTCCCGCTCCAGTTCCCTGAGCCACGGGTCCAGCCCGCCAGTGAGCTCGAGCTTCCTTGCCGGGAAGCCCTCCAGCTCGGACATCCAGCGCGGGGGCCCGGCTATCAGCTCCGCTTCCCGGAGGATGGCGAGGACGCCGGGCGCCAGATCGTCCGCGCGGTCGAGCCCGACCAGGTCGACGCGGCCGAGGGGCTTTCCCCCGCCGCAGTCAGGGGCCTTGATGTCTTCCGAACTCGCCGTCATCGTGCTGTCCTTGAAGTATTTCAGGTTTACGGGTGCCCCGGGCGCGGTCCGGGACCGGGCGGCCCGGCGGAAACGCGGGCCGGGCGGGAAAGCCCGGGCGGGAAAGCCCGGGAAATTAAGCGGCGGGACGGGGTTCCGTCCGGAAGGAACGAAGGGGAAAATCCCCGGCGGTTGCCTTTCGCGGGGGGGTGGGCCCCGGCGGGAGGTTTCTCCGGGCCGCTGGGCAACGGGCCTTAACGCGGGGCGCCTTTCCGGCGGCGCGTCAGCCGATCCTCCCGCCGGTCCCTAGGCCAGGGGACATGGCTAAACAACTTCAGGGCGCCGCAGGGATCCTCCGGATCTTCCGGATCTTCCGGATCTTCCGGTCGGGCCGGGCCCTGGGGATCCGCCGGATTTTCCTGAAAGCCTCCGGCGTCCTCCCGGAAAGGCCGTCACCCGCCCTCCTTCCCGTTTTCCCCGGCCAGCGTCTCGAAGGCCAGGACCGAGCCGTCGAAGTCGAAGAGGCGCATCCAGAGGGAGGGGCCCGGGCCGGCGAAGCCCCTGGCGCTCGCCAGGGCCCTCGAGGCCACCTCTGGCACGAGGCGCTCGAGGCCCTCGGCCTTCAGGACCTCCAAGGCGGCGAGGGCGGTGTTGGAAGCCAGGATCCGCTCCTTCACGCCCTCAGGGAGCCCGGGGAGCCAGCCTGCCAAGGGCCCCAGGTCCAAATCCGTCTTGTGGGCGTGGGTGTAGGGGTGGCCGGCGGCCTGCTTTACGGCCTTGCCGAAGAAAACGGCGAGCCCGACCGTCGAAAAGCCCCGTTTCGCCGCGAGCTTGAGCCCACCCGCGAAGAAGTCGGCCGTCATCACGAAGGCCTCCTCCGGCAGGTCGGGCCGCTCCAGCCTGGCCAGGCCCTCGCTCCTGCCGCCGGTGGTGAGGACGCACTCGGAAAGCCCGGCGGCCCGGGCTATGGAGAGGGCGGAGTCGATGGTGGCTATGTAGGCGGCGTTGGAGAAGGGGCGCACCAGACCGGTGGTTCCCAGCACGGAGAGCCCCCCCACGATTCCCAGCCGGGGGTTCAGGGTGCTCCCGGCCAGGGCCTCGCCGTCCTCGATGAAAATCTCGACCGCGAGCCCCGGGCCGCATTCCGGCAGGAACGGCGCGAGGTTTTCCTTCAGCATGGAGCGGGGGACTGGGTTAATGGCCCACTCGCCGGGGGGGATGGCCAAGCCGGGCTTGGTAACGCGGCCCACTCCCCTGCCACCCGTGAGCGCCAGCCCCGGTTCCCCGGAGCGGCTGGCCGAGGCGCCCACCCTCGCGCGGTTGGTGACGTCGGGGTCGTCGCCCGCGTCCTTGACGACGACGCACGTCGCCTTGCCGCCGGAAAGCGAGCATTCCGCGACGGGGACTTCGAGCGTCCTGCCCTTGGGGAGCTTCACCTCCACCAGGGCCGGGGGCTTCCCGCCCGCGAGCGTCAAGGCCGCGGCCACCGCCGCGGCCGTCGCCGCCGTGCCGGTGGAGAAGCCCGTCCGGAGCTCTTTTCCGTCTTTTCTCTCCAATGTCGGGGGCGTTTCTCCGGCGTCCGGGGGCAAGTTGCCGCAGGCTGGGCGGGGAAGGGCGCGGCCGGGCCTCGCGGGGGGCTGGCCTCGCCCGTGCGGGCTTCCGGGGCGGCCGCAGCCGCCAGCCGGCCCACGCGCGGACGCGCTGGACGGTTGCGTGCGGCCCGGATTATAGCAACGGCGCCTCCGGGCGGTCAAGGACGTGGGCCCGCGCGGCTTTTCGGGCGGCCCGGGCGCCCGGGGAGCGGCCGGGACGAACGGGGGGGGCACGGCCCGGCTCCGGAAGCCGCCTGAAACCGCGCCCCGGCTGCCTACGGGGGGCAGCGGGCGGAATGCGGGGGTTGCCTTGGGCCGCGAGTGCCGGGGGGGCGTGACGGCCTGTGGGGCCCAGTGTTGGCATGTAATCGCCTTTAAGGGCAATACCGTTCACTTAAGGAAAACCGTAACCGTTCACGGGATAAGTCGGCTTGGCGGAGTCGGAGTGGTGGCCATGGACACCTTAAGGGGGGGGGCATCGCTCCACTTGGGACCTGGTGGACCCAGCTACCAGAGAAGCTCTAGTAATCTTGGGCACTAGAGGGGAGCTATGCCAACGAGAGGCGAACTGAGGATTAAAATCTTGTGTTAAGATATAAAATTACTTATATTGAAAATATGAGACGACTAAATGGTCACTCTGAGTCGGAAGTACCTTCCAAAGGCTCCCACTTCACCCAGCCTGCCCCTCCCCTGGGCCAGGACGGTTCCGTCCTTCAGGGCCCCAAAAGCGAGGAGGAGCTTCAAATAGACCTTCAAGCCCACGTGAGACAGCTTGAAGCCGAGTTAGACAGGACTAAGGCCGATCTGGCAACCGTGAAAGCCGAGTCGGATGCCGCGCTGGGGGAGAACGCCCTTTTAAAGGAAGAGAACCGGGCGCTTT
>JAIRZX010000114.1 GCA_031267005.1 Deltaproteobacteria bacterium | reverse complement strand
ATGGCCAGGAGGACGGCGGCAGACCCCTTGTCTTTCGCCGTCTTGACCTTCTCGTTGTATTCCGGCGAAACGAGATCGCAGACGTCCTCGATGGCCGAGTTCAGAAGCTCGGTGAAAGGCACGAGCAGGTAGCTGGCCGTCAAGGCCAGTTTCTTCCACAGCGGCCAGGGGACGAAGAACAGGATCGCCGCGAGCAGGGCGAGCGCCGCTGTCTCTAGCTTTACGGCCTCCTCCTTCCGGAAGGCGGAGGAGATGCCGCAGAGAGAGTAGCGCATGGCGTTTTTGGCCCGTTTGGGGATGTTCTTGAGCGCTTTGAGCATTGGAAGGGTCCGGGGTTCCAGTCGATAAAGGCGCGAAATCTGTCCGTAAGCGCAGGCCGCACGGCAGGACCGGGGGATGGGAAGCGTAAGTCAGCCCGGAAAGCGTCTGCCGTACACGGGGCCTTTACCGCGCCTAAGGCGCCTGACGCGCCAGCCCCTGCCGGAAAGACTCCGGGAGAGGACGGAAGCCAAGGTCCGCCGAGCATAATATAATCAGGTAGCGGCCCGCGTCGCTCAGCCAGAGCGAGTCCCTGATCGGGCTGGCGAGCGCCAGGCCCCTTCGGCAGAGGGAGATGAGCGCGGCGGAGGCCTTTTCCGGGTCCGTTTCGGTTATAATGGCCGGAACCTTCCGCCAGCCGTCGGGGGCGGAGGCGAGAGCGTCAAGGGCGCGGACGGTGCTCCGGTCCAGGCCGAACTCCGCCGCCACGGCCTCGGGAGGCGTCCCCTCCCTGAAAAGCCGCTCTAGGGTTGCAAGCGCCTTCCTCGCGACCTTCCTGGAACCGGCGGCGGCCAGCCAGATCCGGGGGTCAATCAACCTGGAAAGCGACACCCGCCCCCCCCTTAACGAGCCGCCAGGGCCATCCACCACCGTCGGGCATCGCGGAAAAGCTCAACCTCTCGCGGCTCACGGGATGATCCAGCGACAGTTTCCCAGCGAAAAGCCCGATGGAAGGCTCGCCCTCCGGCCTTCGGCCCCCCCCGTACGGCTCGTCCCCCCAGACGGGGAGCCCGGCCCCGGCGAGTTGCGAGCGTATCTGGTGTTTGAACCCGGTCAGGAGGTTCACCTCGAGGAGCGACGACGGAAGGCCCCCCGCCTCCGCCCGCGAGAGGAGCTTCCAGGCGAGCCGCGCCTCCGTCCCCCGCCCGGACGTCGAGGGGACCGTTAAGTTGCCGTCCCGCTCCAAACTGCCTCGCAGTTCCCCCGAGTCCCTGCGGGGGACTCCCCGGCAGAGGGCCAGGTAGATCTTCTCCACTCTCCTCTCCCGGAACTGCCCGGATACCCTCCGGGCCGCTTTGCTGGTCCTCGCCAAGGCCATGACGCCACCCACCGGCAGATCGAGGCGGTGCAGGAGACCTGCGTAGGCCGCCCCCGGCTTGCCGTGCTTGGCCCTTATGTACTCCTTGGCCCAGGCAAGCACGTCCGGCCTGGACCCGCCGTCCGGCTGGGAGAGCCAACCGGCCGGCTTGACGGCCACGAGGAGCTGGCTGTCCGCGAAAAGGACTCTGGGACCTGGCCCGCTCATCCCAGACGCCCTTCAGCGCAACCGGCCCTGCGGTTTTGTTTAAACTGCGGCACCTTCAGCGTGTCCTTCGCGACCCCGGGGAAGGTCCCGTACGGCGCCTCAGCCGGCGCGAGGAGCTTAGGGATGGAAAGCCCAGGGAAGAGGGCGGAAACGATAGCGCGGGAGTTTTCGAGGGCCGGGCTCAAGCTCTCGCCCCTGGAACTGGAGCGGTTCGTATTGCTCGACGGGCTGCTCCTCGAGACGAAAGACTCGCTCGATCTCACCAGGATAGACGATCCCGTGGGAATCGTCGTCAAGCATTACGTGGACGGGGCGCTCGCGGCCGAACTGATGGCGCCCGAGGGGCTCCTGATGGACCTGGGCTCCGGCGCCGGGTTCCCGGGGCTTCCGATGGCCATAAGGAAGCCCGGCTGGAGGTTCCTGCTGGCGGAGCCAAGGGGAAAGAAGCTCGAATTCATCGACAGGGCCGTCGAGCTTATGGGGCTGGACAACGTGGAGGTCTATCCCCACAAGGTTACCGGCTCCTTCGACCGCCCTGTCTGGGGGGTGGTCACGCGGGACTACCTGTCGGTGGCCTCCGCCGCGGAACTATGCGCGAGGATACTGCCTCCGGGCGGGATGCTTTACCTGTTGAAAGGCGCGAACGCCGAAAGGGAGGTTGCCGAGGCCGAGTCGGCGGAAGGCCGCCGGGCCTTCGGGCCCGCCGTGGTAAGGGGCTACGGGGAGGCGATGAAAGCCGGCCAGAGGCGCCTCGTGGCGATGAGGAAGGAGCGGGGCGGCGCGCCGCCACCGCCACGATGGCATAACATAACAGAAATAGCCAGTCCGGGCAATTCGCGGTTCCGGGGCTGGCTCTCGCTTTCGGACGCGCGGGGGATAAGGAAGCGCGGCCAATGCATCGTGTCCGGGCGCAAGGCCGCCGGGGATCTCCTGAGCTTCCGCCCCGCCGCCATCGCGGGCGTCATAGCGAGAAGGCTGGACGAACTCGGGGGCCTGGGGATCCCGGAAGGCGTTCCGGTGTACCTGGTGAGGCGGGAGATCTTCCCGGAACTGGATCTCTTCGGCACCGGCCCGCCTTTAATCGTGGCCGAGGCCGCCCCCCTTCCTGCATGGGACCCTTCCGCGCCCCTGTTAAGGGACGCTTTCTTCGCGCCGTTCCAGGATCCCGCGAACGTCGGCGCCCTCGTCCGCACCGCGGCGGCCATGGGGGCGGACGCCGTGTTGCTGAAGGGGGCCGCTTCCCCCTACCACCCCAAGGCGCTCAGGGCCTCGGGCCCGGCCCTCTGGCTGACCGACGTGCTTGCCGGGCCGTCGCTTGTGGAACTCGCGGCTTTAAACAGCCCTAATCTCTTCGCCCTGACCCCGGGCGGAACGGACCTGTTTTCCTTCAGGCCGCCCGAGGGACCCGTCGGCCTCGCGATGGGGCTTGAGGGCCCGGGGATGACGGCGGATTGGCCTGAGGTAAGGAGGTTGGGCATCCCCATGTCGTCCGGGGTGGAGTCTCTGAACGCGGCGGTCGCGGCCGCCGTCGCCATGGCCGTGATAGTTAAGGCAAGGTTGGGCTGACTTGAACGGAGGCGGCATTTCCTTGCATTTTTGCAAGAAAACTTGGGCCTGAAACCGAACTTCCGCAGGGCACTTTATAGCTATAGCAGACAGCATAAGGATTTTAATGAACTTGTAGGTATTTCTGGTACCTACATGATAGCTAAACAAGTGATGATTATCAATCGATCATCTCAAAGAATCTAACATTAACCTACCAGCTCGTATGAGACCGCTTTAAAATCTCTCGGGCCCACTGTGGGAACGC
>JAIRZX010000101.1 GCA_031267005.1 Deltaproteobacteria bacterium | reverse complement strand
GTTATGGGAGGCGAGATCGCGTCAGCGGCGGGGAAAAGCGAGAAAAAAAATTTCCACGATATCTCTTAAAAACAAGGATCTCCGGGGCTTCGCCTGGGGTTCATGCGCCGCCCCGGGGGCGGAGGGGGTTTCCAAGATCAAATATTTTGTGATATATGGTCTGAAAGATCTCCTCAAAGGCGCCTAATGCTGCTTATTTGGAGGCAACAAGGGCGCTGGCCGTCCTCACTTCGAGGCTACCCTGCCCCCGTTCCTGGCCTTGAGGCGCTTGTCGTTCAGGCGTTTCTGGTGGGTCCTCGGCACGGCCTTCACGAGGACCTTGGCTGTGCCGGGCCGGTAGACCCCCAGCTTTTTCGCCGCCTCTTTGGAGAGATCGATTATCCTGCCGTCTATGAAGGGGCCGCGGTCGTTTATTCTCAAAAGGAGCGACTGCTTGGTCTCGGTGTTCACGACCTCGACCCACGTGTGGAGCGGGAGGGTCTTGTGGGCGGCGGTAACCTCGTTCATGTCGTAGGTCTCGCCGCTGGCGGTCTTCCTCCCGTGGAACGGCTCCCCGTACCACGAGGCGAGGCCCTTCTCCTTGAATCCCTCCGAAGAGGCGAGGATGTAGTACCTCTTGCCCTTGATGACGTACGACTTCCCGGAGCGTTTTGGGTGGGAACCGCAGCCGGAAAGCTGCGTGGCGAGGAAAACGCACGCGACCAGGATCCAAGCCAGCCTCTTGACGGAAGGCGGAAAGGCCAGCCGATGACGAAGCGCACGAATTATTCTGGACATATCAGACTCCTGGCGGTCGCAACCCTGGCGGTCGCGCTGGGCGCCGCAGCGCCCGGCGCGTCCGCAGAGGACGGCGCCTCTCCGATAAAGGCCACCCTGACAGACGGACGGACTGGACAAGACGCGGGGGATTCCGGGGTTACGCTTTACGCGCAGAAACGGAAATCGTCCCGCGGTAAGAAGCCGAACAGGCGCGACCCGCAGCCGTCCCGCAAAAGCCCTGCGAGGAGCAAGAAGGCGCGCGTGCCGGCGGCCGAGACTCTCCCGTGGCCCGACAACGTGAAGGCGCTGGCGGGATCGGGGGCGGTGCTCGTGGTAGACCATCACGCCGCCCGCGGCGAGCCGAGCGAGCTTATCTCGCTCAACCCCGACCGGGACTACGTCCCGGCCTCGATACTGAAGCTCGTGACGTCCGCGGCGGCGCTGTCGTCCTTGGGCCCAGGGTACCGTTTCCGAACGGGGTTCTACCTCGACCGGAACGGGGATCTCTGGATCAAGGGCTACGGGGATCCCTACCTCGTTAGCGAGGAGCTCTGCCTCCTGGCCGACCAGCTGAAGTCTTCAGGGCTCAGCGCCGTGAGGGACATCCGCGTGGACGACTCTTTCTTCGAGGAGGGAGTGATAGGCGACGGCGTGACTTTCACCCGGAACCCTTACGACGCCTACAACAGCGCCTTCGGAGTGAATTTCAATACCGTCAGCTATCTTATCGATCGCAGGGCCGGGATGGTTGAATTAAACGAATGCACCCCGATTACCAAAACTGCGCGCGACATCGCCGCGAAGAGCCGCGGCGCCGGAGGCCAGGGACGCGGCAAGAAGAAGAAAAGTCAAAATTCCGGAGAGGTGTTCCTTAACATCTCCGAGAGCCCTCGGGCCGCCGAGGCCAACGGGGCTGAGGTAATGCGCGAACTCCTTGTCAGGCGCGGCGTGGAAATTACTGGAGAGATATTCGTGGGAGGCGAAGTTCCCTCGGACGCGCGGCTTATCTACGAGCACACATCGACGCAGACCTTGCAGGACATGCTAACGACGTTGTTGCGTCACTCGAACAATTTCATGACCAACCAGATATTCCTCACTATGGGGGCCGAGAGGTACGGGGCCCCGGGCGACTTCGAGAAGGGCCGCCAGGTGGTGCTGGATTTCCTCAGCCTTTACCAGCTGCCGAAGCTGACCCTGGTAGAGGGGAGCGGGCTTTCCCGCAACAACCACCTTACCGCCAGGCAGATGGCCGAGGTACTGCGCGTGATGGAGCCGGCCAGATCGATAATACGGAGCGATACGGACGGCACAGTGTTCTACAAGACGGGCACCATGACGGAGGTGCAGACACTGGCCGGCTACATAGAGAGGCCGGGAAGGCCCGACGAGCCGCTTTCCTTCGTGATACTCCTGAACGGCAAGTATGAGTCGGGGACCCGCAACAGGATACTGGCGGCGCTGAAAGCCCACCTGGTTGACGGGGAGGGCGAGGAAGAGACGGGCCGCGTCTAGGGCGGCGGCTCCTCGCCCCCGCCGCGAAGGTACTGGAGCGCGCGGCGGGGGATGGAGAATGTGGGGTCTTGGAGGGGCTTCCGGGAGTTTCGCGGTTGCGAGCGGCCAAGCTCCGCGCGCCGCGGCGCTCCTTCGAGCTTTGAGGAATGCTACACCGGCGCCGAAAAAAATGAACGGGGTTTCTCGGAATTTTCCAGCGCTCCTGGCATTTGCCGCGCGCCGGAGTGCGCGGTCCGCGTGGGTCCGCAGACGAGGTCCGCGTGAACATTTTCCGGACCCTGATGTGCCTGATGGAATTTTAAAACCTGGAACTTCGCGGAATAATTTTAAAATTTTACATACTCATTTCTGCATCTGAGTTTAGGATATTTTAAGAAAATATCAAAAATTAACTCGATTGGGTCTGAGCTAACCAGATTTTCATTCTCAGATATCCCTAATTCCATATATTTATCTCATACCTTCGATTAATATCGTTCGAATGAATCTCATGCGCTCTCCGCACAAGTTGCCATACAGGGTTACCAGTTAGGTGCCGCTGTAACTCTATTGACGCTTTAATAATGCCTAATAAGCTTGAATCTTCCTCACACGGCATATGTGCGTTCATTTAAGGCTTTCTGGTGCCCCGAATTCAATCTTTGCCGATTTAATGGGCATAACTGCGCTTATAATAAGCAATGTAGTTACCTATCAGGCTAAACTGGATCCAAATAACCAGAAGAGGAAAGGCTCGGCTCCGAAATTGGGGTTCGCTGAGTGCCGGATTATTAACGCGCCCGCAAAGTTTTCGGGCAAAAATTTAATTAAAAAATTTATCCTGCGGAAGCGAAATTTTTTTCTTCTAATATTTACAATTCGTAGATTCAACGCTAGGTTTCCCTCGTGTTTGCCCGCAGGAATGCCGTAGCGTCCAGTTCAGATTCGGCGCTTCGTTTTCCGGAATTCCTTATCCCGTAAGGTATTATCAATTTTTAAGCCAAACAGTCCTCCAACCCGTCTTTTCATTATTGAAATTTTTGCCCCGTCTTTTCGCGAACTGAGCTATCAAACACGCCGCCTTGTATGCCATCCTAACGCAGCATATCCGCGCAGCTTCTGCGGAAACCTTGCCGCGAAGCCCTCGCGGACAGTTCGGCCCTGTATCCAAAATCCACAAGATCTCGCGCTTTGCTCTTCCGGGTTTCCAGGATCATGCGTGCTGGCCCCCCTTCTTTTATGCGGGTGACGCACAGCGGCCTGAGCTCCACGCGACTTATTCTGGTGCGCTGCGCCCCTGTAGCGCCGGGATATTCGCGCTGCGGCAGGCTTCCGCTTTTCCCGTTCCCTCGCGCCTGATCTTCGCCCATGGCGGAGCCGCGACGAATTACGTTTGGGGGGGGTGCCGACTTCAGCGCCGCTATCCAGCACCGTACCGCTCGGCTCGCTCCCTTCGCCCGACCAGCGCGAATAATGCCCCCCCCCCCCAGACCTTAAGCCTTCTGGAGGATCCAGGGAGCTTTGCGGGGGAGTTCAGGATGTTTTCCAGGGTCGGCCTGGAAGCTTCACGGGAGAGTTAGACCTCCGCCGCCCGTGGCGACGGCCTTAAAGACATCCTCCTTACCGTGAGCGCCCTTGAACCATTTTCTATAACTTCCCGAACCTCTTACAGTTCGAGGTTTGAGCCATGCTGCCCCGCAAAGGATTTCTCCGGCCTTTCCCGATTTTTCCTGAGCGAGGGTGCTGCGGACCGGAAGATTGACCCTTTCTCGTAGATTTCCGTCGCGTAAATTGTGTTCCGGTCATGGTCTGTCTCCTAGAGCCGTCCAAACCTGGAGCCCTCCAGCAACGGCTCACAAAAAATACATCTGTACTCAATTGCGGCAATTTGCTTCAATTTTTCCGCTCACATGTCGCCTGGCCGATTAGTCTCATTCATCTTTTGAATCAGATGCCGGTCTATCCGTAACACTCGTGAGTCAAAGAGTCAGCCGTCTCCTCCTGCCCTCCCCCATAGTGCATCAGCCAGACCACCAGACCACCAGACCACCAGGCCTCCAGGCACCCAGAGCCGCTAAGTGTTATCCGACTTCTTATGTTTCAGGTGGCACCTGCGGCTCCTCGAGTTCTTCAGCATATTCCGACACCCCGGCCCTGACGTCCCTCCGGCGCCTGCGGCTCCCCCGGCCATTAAGTAACCCCGGCGCCTGCGCCTAATCCTGATTATCCGGCTTCTCCGGAACCGCCTGGCTCCGGCCTCCTGCCAGCCCTTTCCGAACCTCCTCCATCATGTCACCCTCCTAACGCCTCCGCTCCCGACCTGCCAAGCTCTCCCGTCGGCCCGACCTCCCGGCCGGTTGTCCCTGTATCTGCAGAAACCGCCCGAAAGGCGCTATAATGGACTCTGGCTTCCCACCCACGCCCGGCCCCCCGCCGTTGCGGCAAAGCCGGGCCCGCCACCGGAGGTCTCAGATGTTCAAGCCGCCTTACGGCATTGCCCCCCTGTTCGGGACGGACGGAGCTGGCTCATCCCCCCCCGCCCAGGAAAATCTTCCCGCGTTGAGGCCCGTATCCGCCGTGGCCGAGCGCCGGGGCCCCATGGCCCCCGCCACCCGCCCCAGGCCGGCCTTCCCCGAGCCCAGCCGCAGGCGTCCCTTCTACACCCCCCAGTTGCGAAACCGGCCGGAGGCCCCGGCATTCCGGGAGCTGGCCGCGGCCCCCGCCGGCCGCGCCAGGGGCATGCCACCCGCTCGCCTCCCCAGATCCGGCACACCCCAGATACGGCCCGCCCCTTCCCTCCCGGGGTTCAGGGAGCCAGGCTCGGCCCCCGCCAGGCGCCGTCCCGGAGGCTGGGTGAGGTTCGTGGCCAGAGCGATGCCCCCTTCGGCCCGCTCCGAGCCCATGCTCCCGGCCCTCCGGCCGCTTTCGGGGCCGGGCGACCGACTCCCGGCGTTCCGCAGGCCCCCGTCGCTTCCGGCCCTCCGCCGCGAGGCGCTCCCTCCCGCCGACCGCCCGGAACCAGCCGAGGCCTCGGCCGTCTACGATCCCCCCCGAAAGCTCTAGAGGATCAGCCAGTTTCAGAGCGAATCCGCCCCTTTTCCGGAATTGCGCTAGAGCACCCGCCTCGTTTTCCGGCCGTTTTCCGTTTTCCGCGCCCCCGCCCGACCCTAGGAGCCATCCTTGCGGCGCGCGGGGGAGTTTTTTTCCGGAATGCCGCTTAAGCCCGCCAAGCGCCCCCGGTTGCCGGGCGCCGCCGGGGGCGTCCCGGAGGGGCCTTCAAGGCAACCGGCCCCGTCCGCGGCCGAAAGCGCCGTCCGACCGCGCCGCGGCGCCGTTCGCCCGCGCTCCGGGCTTTTGCATGCCGCTTGAAATCGAATTTCCCGGGAGAGCACCCCCCCGCGCGCGGCATTTAGCGGGCCGCGCGTCTCCGGCCCTCCGAGGCGGCCCGCCGCCATGGCTCGCCGAGGGGTTAATTATTTAGGCGCGCAATCCTTTACGGCCGCAATGTAGCCGTCGCGCTTGACCAGGCCCCCGGACGTGTTTACTTTATTGCCGAGGGCCGACGAGAGGCCTGCGGCCGGCCTTCCCGTCCAGCAAGCGGCGCCTGGCGCCCCCTGGCTTAACGAGGCCCTGAGCGGCTTGCAGTTCCGCGCCGGGCCGTTCCGCGCCGGGCCGTTCCGCGCGGGACTTTCACAGCCAGGCGTTTCCGCGCGGGGGCTTGCGGGGGCTGAGCGCGGGGCATCCGCTCCAGCGGCATTTTAGCCCGCTGGCTTCGCCGGTCCGACGTTCCCGCGGCTCCGCCCGGCAGCTCCCGGTTTTTCGGCAAGCGGCTTGCCGGGCCGCCCCGCCGTCGGCGTGGGCACTGTCTTAATATTGCCAGCGCCTTCCGCTGGCGCTATAATGTATCGGCCTGACGCCCCCTGGGCGCCCGAGGGAGGCGGCCCGGTCCCCTTCGAGGCTCGCCGGGGCCGTCCGTCTAAGGAGAGGCTCGCAAACATGTGGGAATACACAGATAGGGTTATGGACCACTTCGAGAACCCCCGGAACGTGGGCGTCGTGCCGCGCATCGACGGGGAGGGCCAGGTGGGGTCGCTGTCCTGCGGCGACGCCCTCCGGCTCACGATCCAGGTGGACAGGGACAAGGATCTCATCGAGGACGCGAAGTTCCAGACCTTCGGTTGCGCCAGCGCCATCGCGTCCTCCTCGGCGCTCACCGAGATGATCAAGGGCAAGACCCTTGACGAGGCCCTGGGGATCACCAACCAGGACATAGCCGAGTACCTGGGCGGGTTGCCCCGCGAGAAGATGCACTGCTCCGTCATGGGCCAGGAGGCCCTGGAGGCGGCCGTCGCCAACTACCGGGGCGTGCCGGTGAAGAGCGCCCAGGGCGAGCTCGTCTGCAAGTGCTTCGGCGTTACCGACGCAGAGATCGAGAAGGTGGTCAAGGTCAACCGCCTCACCACCGTGGAGGAGATAACCCAGTACACCAAGGCCGGCGGCGGCTGCGGGCAGTGCAAGCCAAAGCTTGAGGAACTCCTGGACCGCATCCTCCACCAGCAGACCCGCTCGGAGCCGGAGGGGGCCCAGAAGTCCGGCAAGATGACCGCCCTTAAGCGCATAAAGCTCATCGAGGAGGCAATCTCCACGGAGATAGCCCCCGCCCTCATGCGCGACGGCGGCGACATAGAGCTTATAGACGTCGACGGCCGTGAGGTGCTGGTCACCCTGAAGGGCGCCTGCGCCTCCTGCCCCGCCTCCAAGGCCACCCTGGCCGACTTCGTGACCGAGCGGCTCCGCGCCC
The DNA here is from genome assembly GCA_031267005.1 of Deltaproteobacteria bacterium. Taxonomy (GTDB): domain Bacteria; phylum Desulfobacterota; class Desulfarculia; order Adiutricales; family Adiutricaceae; genus JAIRZX01. The sequence goes on along the minus strand of JAIRZX010000101.1, from coordinate 4,737 downwards.
TGGTCGACAAGGAAATAGTCGTGAAGGAGTACCGCGCCTGACGCGCCCGTCCCCCGAAGGGGGAGGGCCCGCGCCGGACCTTCCCCCTTAGGGGGCCGCGTCCCGGCCCGCCGCCCCGGACTTCCCTCTAAAGCCCGCATCAAGGGCCCGGGGGACTGGCGGCGGGGTCGCCCCGGGCAGCTCGCGGCGGCTCCAATCCGGCGCCGGGGCGGTCGCGCGTCCCGCCTCTTCACCTTGAAAGCGCCCGCTCCGGCGGTGCCCGGAAACCCGTTCACCGGGGCCGGCCCCAGCGCCCTCGGAAAGCTGCGCGGATTTTTTTTTTGACGATTCCGGCGGCAGGGGGCCATCCGGCCGGAAATCCGCCCCGGGCCGCTGGCCCGGGCCCGCCGGACGCCCTCCGGCCCGCCGCTGAGGCTGCCCCGGACCGGGCCGCCGGCGCGATCCCGCCCTATATCAGAGGAAGGTAGCACATTCCAGGTATGAAAACCATATATTTTGACAATAACGCCACCACAGAGGTCGACCCCGAGGTTTTCGAGGCCATGGAGCCCTTCTTAAAGGGGCTCTACGGGAACCCCTCCAGCATGCACCACAAGGGCGGGGAGGTGGCCGCCCACATCCGGCTGGGCCGCCAGCGCCTGGCTGATCTCCTGGGCTGCTCCCCCGAGGAGGTGATCTACACCTCCTGCGGCACGGAGAGCGACAACACGGCCCTCTGGTCGGCCCTCCGAACCCAGCCGGACCGCCGCCACCTGGTGACCAGCCGGGTGGAGCACTCGGCCATCGTCAACAACGCGTCCTTCCTGCGCCGCCTCGGCTACTCGGTGACCGAGATCGGGGTGGACCGCCAGGGGCGCCTCGACATGGAGGAACTCGCCCGGGCGGTCACGCCCGAGACGGCGCTGGTGAGCATACACTGGGCCAACAACGAGACCGGCGTGGTCTTCCCGGTGCTGGAGATTGCCGAGATGTGCCGCGAGCGCGGGGTGGTGTTCCACACGGACGCCGTCCAGGCCGTGGGCAAGATCCCCATGGCCCTTTCGGACACGAAGATAGACATGCTCTCCCTGGCCGGCCACAAGCTCCACGCCCCCAAGGGCATAGGGGCGCTGTACGTGCGGAGGGGGCTTAAGTTCCAGCCCTTCATGGTGGGCGGCCACCAGGAGCACGGCAGGCGCGGCGGGACCGAGAACGTGCCGTACATCGTCGGCCTGGGAAAGGCCGCCGAGCTCGCGGCCGCTAGGCTCCCGGAGGAGAACTCCAGGGTCAGGGCCATGCGCGACCGCTTGGAGGCCGGGCTCCTGAAGGTCCCCTACTCCATGGTTAACGGCGACCGCGAGCACCGGCTCCCCAACACCACCAACATCAGCTTCGAGTACATAGAGGGGGAGTCCATCCTCTTCCACCTCTCGCATTTCGGCATCTGCGCCTCCTCGGGATCCGCATGCACTTCTGGGTCCCTGGAGCCATCGCACGTCCTCCGCGCGATGGGCGTGCCCTTCACTGCGGCGCACGGCTCCATCAGGCTGTCGCTTTGCACCTACAACACCGAGGAGGAGGTGGACTTCGCCCTGGAGAAGTTCCCGCCCATAGTGGACAAGCTCCGGGCGCTTTCCCCGTTCTGGAAGGACGGCGGCCCCGCCGACAGCACCCTGCTCACCTGCGACTCGGACGCGTGCAACCTATGCGCGTCCTAGCCCGCCGGACGCGTTAGCCTTAAGACGGGAAGGCCTTTGTCGCGCCCTGACCCTTGTTCCGCCGGGGCTTTTACGCAGAACGGCGGCGCCTTCGCGGCGAGGGCGCTTGCGCCGTAGTTGCAAGCGCCGTTTTGCCGTTTTAATGAAGCCCGGGGCGATGGCGCTCCGGGCTTTTCGCGTGGCGTGCCCCTGGATATTCCAGCGCGGCCTTCGGAGTTTCGTCTCCGCGCGGCACATTCTAAATTCCCGTAGCTACATTTTTCCCTAAACGCCATGATAAAATTGATGCGGCGAAAATATTAGCCAGTGCCTATTTCCGTGAGTTAGTTGGGTATCCCGGAGTTGCAACCGCGCGGGCGTTGGTGAGGGAGCCTGCCAGTTTCCGGAGCCGTTCTGGAAAATCGGGTCAATACCGCGAACTTCCGCTTTTGCCGAACGTTTTCTGCCATTGGAATGCTTGGGTCCGTTGCTAAAACTCATCCGCCCCCACGAAATCGAATGGTATCCGTTCACGGGGCGTGCTGGGCAAAGCGTCGTGAAGGCACCTTGCCCGAGGAGGAGGGCCAGGAAGGGGAGATCGAGGAGGGCCGGGAAGGCAGGAAGGGGAGATCTGAGGTGTCCGAAGGTAAGCGTCTGGAATGCGGAAGAACGGAGGAGCCTCGGGGAGGCCAGTATTCCGATGCCTGCCCAAGCGAGCAGATGACGGGTCCACGACGAGGGCAGAGGGCTGTCTAGCCCGCCTGGCCAGGCCCGCGGCCGGAAACTTTTGGGACGGTTGACGACGGCGGCTGAAGGAAGGGCCGTAAACAGCCCTATACTCAGTCCGCAAGCTACCGGAGCTCACGTTCTGGAGTAGGATCTAACTGTCCTTGAGAAAAAAGCTCCCCGCCGACGGCGCCCGGCAGGCGGAGAGTTGCGGCAGCGGGATCGAATGCCTCGGAGCGCCGCTCCCCACCCCCCCCCGGCGGTTGCTGGGACCGCCTCAGGTTCCGCCTTGACTAACCATGCCTCGGGAACACCAGTACGGCACCAAAGGCATTCGCCGGGGTCAGTTCCAGAAGCCCGACTCCCTCCCCGAAAGGCGTCCCGGTCCCCGCGCGACGCCGACGGCGGTCGTTACCGGCAAACGGCTGGCCACCCGCGCACGTAACCCGCAGGGCGCCGACGCCAGCAAAGGCACTCCTGAAACTCCTGAATCATTTGCGGCGGTAAGCGGGCAGGCTTTCCGTAAAGCCTATCGCAAACGCCACCCGGACTCCCGGAAGTTTTGCTATTCGGACGCCGAGCCTTGGCTGTACCCGCAGTACCAACATCCGGGCGGCAAGCCTCGGAGGCTCGCCTTTCCCTCAGCCGCCGTGAAGGGCGCCGGGCCGCCTGCGGGAAACGTTTCCCGGCGGCACTCAAGGGACGCCCGTAAAACGGCGCGCCTCTCCGGAAGGAAGCTTGAGCTACTCCAAGCCGTCCCCGGGGGAGGGCGGGGGGGTTACGCATGTCCCGGCCATAATCTTCAAGGCCGTCTCGCGCCCGTTCCTCTTGAAGAGGCAGCCCACGATGTTCCTCTCCGCTTTGCCGACGGCAAGCGAAACCAGGACGGGCGTTTCCGAGGCGCCTCCGTAACCCTTTCGGCGAATCTGGTCCATTCCGGCCCTTGTCGCCCTTGTCGCCCTTGCCGCCCCCTTGGCGTTTTTCGCGATTTTCAGTTCCATAATGTACGTGAGGGATCCGTAGACAACCTCCAGATCCAGACGTCCGAGGTTCTCGGGTTTCTCTGGGGTGGCTTTAGCCCCGGCCATCCACAGGCAGGCTTGCAGCATGGAACGGTAGTAGCTCTCGCCCCTTTCCTTTTGGAGCTTCTCTGCCAGCTTCGCCGCCTTGCTCGCGTCCGACGGTTCAAGGCGGTCGTCGCCGGATATTTTGCGGATGATTTTCTTAAGTCCCCTGACCAGCGGAAGTTTGCTCGCGTCCAAGTGGTCAGAGTAATGAATGCCTGCAAGAAGCTGAATTAAGACTCTTACCATACCGACGATATCGCCGGATGCCAGTCGAGCGCCCAGTTCCCGTCCGGATTTTCCGATGGACCCACAGTCAGAGTTGAAATTTTGCAGAAACAGCTTTGAAACTGCCTCTCGCACCTCGCTGTTGGGATAATACAGGCGGTACGCTCCGTCCTTTGTAGCTCGGAGAGTCAAATATCCCGATTGGTAGAGGAACCCTTCGGGCGAAGTGGCGTCAATTTCCCCAGGCTGTCTTGCTTCGCTGTAGTCCATTTCCTGGCCCTGGAACTGGTCAACCGTAAGCGTCTTATCCCGCAGGAATTTCCTGATGACGGTGTTAGAACCTGATTCCATCCAAAAGTTACCGAATTTTCTTGCCTTGAAGAAAGAAAGGATTGAAAAAGGATTGTAAACCTCGTTTATACCGTCGAAGGAAAAACCGTCATAATATTCCTTGAGTTTGTTAACAAGCTCTTCCTCGCTAACCCCGAGCTCGAGAGCGGTAGCGGAAATGAAGGGGACGAAATACGTCATCAGCTCTTCATGGGTGCATCCCATGAATGCGCTGAAGTCTGAATCAAGAGAAATATCTACAAGGCTGTTGAGCTTGGAAAACACGCCCATTCTGGAAAACTTAGTGACTCCGGTAATGAAGGCGAGCTTAAGATGCTTTTCTTCGATTTTTATCTGCGTGAAAAAATCCTGCATGACGATCCGCGTATCCATAACTAAATTCTTATCATATGCACGTTTCTCCCTGCCGACAATGTTTATGACGGGCGCATCGTACTCGTCCACAAGGAGGACTGACTTTTGGCCGCTCGCCTTGTGGACGTCCCGAATAAGACGAGAAAAGGCGTTTGCGCAATTAACACCGTGCAATGATACTTGATGCCGCTCGGCAACAATTCCAAGACGATCCATAATTGACGCCGCCGCAATAAATCGACACGGGACTGGGGTTATGTCGATGATATAGAGCACAATAATATAAAAAGCTAACTTTTATAAATTTAGATGAACTATAGTGAATTTATGGTCTATTA
>JAIRZX010000105.1 GCA_031267005.1 Deltaproteobacteria bacterium | reverse complement strand
GCCGCTCCCCCGCCACCTTGCCGCTCCCCCAGCCTACTTCCGGCTCAGTTTGCCGCCGCCCGCAATTCACGGATCCCGCCGATCTCCTGCCAGCTCCCGAAGCCGCCGCAGAACGCGGCGGGAGGAGGCGGGAAGGCGGGAAATCCTTGTCTCCCAAAGCCTTCCAATTTTCAGTTTTGGTTTGCAAAAAACTGTTTTATCTGATATTTTTTATAAATAGGATCACCAAATGCGGTGTATCCCAGCCCTTCCCCCCGCCGGTCCGGGCGCCCGCCCGGAACCGTCCGGCTTGATAGCTTCCCTCCCGTCCCGGGGCGCCCTCCGGCGTCTTCCGGAACCCTTCCTGCGGTTTTCCGCGCCCCCCAGACAAGCTTGCCCCGGCGGGACCACCCGCCTTTCCCGGCGGGGCCGCGCCGCCGCGTTCCCGGCGCCCTTAGGGGGGGGGAGGGGCCAGACGGCCCCCGGCCCGCCACGGCCGGCGGGGGGGTTGCGGAATTTTCTCTCCGCTGACTCCCCGGCGCCCCGTGCGGACGCCTGAGCGGAACCGCCTCGCAACGTCCGGCGAGGGCGCAGCGCCCAAGCCGGAGCCGACCGCTGGAAGCGCGGGCGCCGAAGCCCGCCTCTCCGGCTTCTTCGGCATCTCAGCCGCACGTCGGCCGGTGACCCTGCCATGTCATTCAGAGTGAAGATTAGCATAATAGTAGGGCTGTTCGTGATCCTCTCGCTGGTCATAGGGGCTGCCGGATCCGTGTCCATAAAGGTGCTGGACACCGCGCTCGAGCACACTACCCAGTCCGCGGACCACTTCTCCACGCTCCAGACCATCGCCTTCGACATCGAGGAGGTGGCGGCCCTGATACGCGATCTCATCCGCACCGAGGACGCCGTGGCCAAGGCCAGGATCCGCGCAGAGTTAAACGATATCGCGGACAAGCAGCTGGCGCCAATCCTCGCTTCCTACACCCCGCTTTCCGACGAGGCCTCGTCCTGGCAGTCCTTCATGGGCAACTGGGTGCAGTACATCGACAACATCAGGAAGGTTGCGGACTACAGTTCCGCCAACTCCTCCTACCTGGCGAGGAAGCTCTCCGCGGGGGCGTCGTTCAAGTATTGGATGTCCTACGAGGACCCCATGCGTTTCCTGGCGCAGAAGGCCAGGGAGTCCCCCCACCCCCTGGCGCGGGAGCTGGAGTACCAGTTCCTGGGCTGCATCGACGCCATCAAGGGCCTCCAGCTCTACGAGAAACTGGCCGTCCAGGCCGACACGCTGGTGGCCAGGGAGGCGGCGCTGAACAACGCCAGGTCCGAGATGGCGAGGGTGACCAAGTCCATGAACGCCATGGAGAAGCTGCTCTTGAATCCGGCCGTGGACGAGAGGCGCTACCAGGATTTTTCCACCGCGTTCACGACGGCAGGCCGCGGCAAGATTAAGTTCAGCGACGAAGGCACGGCGGACTGGAACGTCACCCATTTCGAGCTCCCGCCCGATTTCGTGCACCCCGAGCTCCGCGAGATCTCCAATTACTACTGGACCACGGTGAAGCCCATGCGCGGCGGCGGCACGGAGATCTTCAACAAGGTGGCCCAGCTGGCCAGCGACAACAGCGCCTTCATGGCCACGCAGATTCTGGAGGAGGTGTGCATGCCCCTGAACCGCGACCTGAGGAAGGCGCTCTCCGAACTCACCCAGTCCGGCCGAGTCCTCCAGGCCGCCGTGAAGGACGAGGCGCGGATGGCCACCCAGAAGGCGCTGACCGTCCTCTACGCCGTGACCGTGGCAGGGCTCGTTTTGGGCATAGGCCTCGCCGTCCTGTTCACCCACAAGCTGGACACCTCGCTGGCCGAGGTGACCGAGCGCCTCCGCGACTCCTCCCAGGAGGTGGAGAACGCGACGATACACCTGAAAGACGCCTCCCACTCCATGGCCGAGTCCGCCAGCGAGTCCGCCGAGGCGATAACCGAGACGAGGACGCTTCTGGAGCGCCTCGCCCAGGCCATAGACAGGAACACCCAGCTGGCCACCCAGGCTGACGGCGTTATGGAGGAGACCACCAAGGAGGTGGCCGAGTCCGAGGACTCCATGGCCAAGGTGGCCGAGGCCATGCAGGAGATCTTCACCTCCGGCCAGAAGATCGAGAAGATCTTGAAGGCCATAAACGCCATCGCCTTCCAGACCAACCTGCTGGCGCTGAACGCCGCAGTGGAGGCTTCCAGGGCAGGCGAGGCCGGGGCCGGCTTCGCGGTGGTGGCCGAGGAGGTCAGGAACCTCGCCGTCAGGAGCGCCGAAGCCGCCAAGGACTCCGCGGACCACATTTTCCAGATGATCCGCAACATAGACATAGGCAACACCCTGGTAAGCTCCACCTCCGCCAAGCTCGCGGAAACCGCCTCCCACATATCCAACGCAGCCTCGCTCTTCGGCGAGATGGCCGAATCCTCCAAGTTCCAGGCCGAAAGCGTGGGCGAGCTCAACGAGTCAGTGGTGAAGATGGAGGACGCCACCCACACCAACTCCGCCGCCTCCGAGGAGACCGCCGCCGCCTCCTCCAAGCTCCACGAGCAGGTGGACATCCTCCACGAGGAGATGGGCTGTTTGAACGAGATAACCCACGGGACTGTGGATTAGCTTCCGTCGGCGCCCGGCCCCGCCCTAACCAGCCCCTGCCCGCCGTTTCAGGCCGCAGGGGGGGACAGGGACGTTGCGGGGCGGGCGGGCCCGCGTTGCTTTAGGCTTCCGTCCCCGGGGCCGCTTTTGGCCTCCTGGCCTTCCTTTCGGTTTTGCCGCCGGAGGGGGGGCTTTTTTTCGCCTTAAACCCGGCCTGGCCGCCCCTGGCCCTCTCCCTGCCCCCGGCTGCGTCCCCTGACCACTGCCGCCCGTTTTCCCGGCCGGCGCCCTCGGCCCGCTCCCGCCCTCCGCGGCTTTCCCGCCCTCCTGGCACTTCTTCGCCCTCCGGGCGCTTCCGAGGAACCTGTAAAAGGGAGACGGGATTCTGTTAGAATGCATAATCCGGCCCGAGCAAGACCACAGACTACAGACTACAGGAAGGACAGATGCCGCTGCCGTTCATTAAGAACATCTACGTAAAGGACCTGACAGAGGGAAAGGACTTCACCGTCGCCCTGCTCGTGGCCTCGATCGCTGAGGGGACGACCAAGCGCAACTCCCCCTACCTGACTCTGAAGCTCATGGACAGCTCCGGGACCATCACCGGCAAGGTTTGGAACGACGCGGAGAGGATAAGGGACAGGATTGCCAAGGGCAAGGTGGCGGTTTTCCACGGGAGGCTGGATTCCTGGAACGAAAGGCACCAGCTGAACGTCAAGAACGCCTTCGCCCTGGACGACTCCGAGGTTGACATGTCCCTCTACCTGCCCAGCTCCGAGCGCTCCGGGGACGAGATGGTATCGGAGCTCATGGGCATCTTGGGGACCATAGCCGACGTGGACTTCCGCGCCCTGGCCCTCGCCGCGTTCGCGCACCCCAGGGCCGCGGGCTTCCCCAAGGCCACCGCTGCCAAGAAGTTCCACCACGCCTTCTCCGGGGGACTGGTGGAGCACACCCTTTCCGTGGCCAAGCTGGCGGCCATGGTCGCCGGGCACTACGGGAAGCTCCTGAACCGCTCGCTCCTCTTGGCCGGGGCCGCCCTGCACGACATCGGCAAGGTCTGGGAGTACACCGAGGGGCCAGACTTCGACTACACCGCCTCCGGGAGGCTCCTGGGCCACCTGGTGTCCGGCCCGGCCTTCCTGGCCGAGGTGGCCCGGGGCATCCCCGGCTTCCCAGAAGAGAAGCTCCTCTTGCTCCAGCACCTTCTGGCCAGCCACCACGGCACCCCGGAAATGGGGGCGGCCGCCAAGCCCATGCTCCTGGAGGCCTGGGCCCTCCACTTCGTCGACAACCTGGACGGGAAGATAGCGGGCATCGAGAAGATCCTGGCCAGCGAGGTCAAGCCGGAACCCGGCTCGCCCGCGTCGTTTTGGAGCGGTTACCAGCGCAACCTGGACTCGTTCTTCATGCGCACCCCCCGCTACGGCGAGGACGGCGGGGCGGTCGAGGCCCAGGGCGGGACCCCCTCCGCCGGCCTCTCCCAGGCCCATTCCTCCCCCGCCGCGCCCCCGCCTTCCCAGTCGCCGTCCCCGACCGGCCTCTCCCGGCCAGGCGCGGCCCCGCCTCCGCCCCCTCACTCCCCGCCGCCTCCCGCGTCCCGCCCGGTACCTTACCCGCAAGTCCGCCCGCCCGCCGGACCGACCCCTTCCCTCCCCTCCGGCCCCCCAAAGGTAGCGGGGGCCCTTTCAGAGTCCCAGCCGGGCGTCGAGCCCTGGGAAAGGGACGACGACGACTCCCTTCCCCCCGCGAGGCCCGCCCCGCGCCTTGCCGGCCCCCCTGAGCGACCGGACGCCCGGGCCGTGGGCAACGCCTCCGAAGGCCGCGATTCCCCGGGCCCCCGCCTGTCGCCGGAATCCCCCGGCCCCGGTTGCGATTCCCCCGGCGTTATCGGAGGCGATCCACCCGACGATCTCCCGGACGATCTCCCGGACGATCTCCCGGACGCCCCCTATACGTCCCCCGGCGGCCCCGAGAGGCCCGGCTACGGGCTTGACGGTCGTGATTTCCCTGAGCGTCCGGACAACATGTTCGGAAACGGGCCTCCGGAAGACGTGCCCCTGGAAGAGGAAGATCCCGCGTTCTGGGCGGACGATGACGCCCCGGAGGAGGAGGCGGCATACCTAGGCTACCTGCCGGACGCGCCGATGCCGGGAGCGCCTTCCGAGACGGTGGTAGTCGTGGAGCGGTACCCGGCCGCGCCTGTCGACGATCCGGCCTCCGCCGTCGGTGTGAGGGACGGCGGCAGCCCGGAACTCGATTCAGGCGGCGGGGCTTTCAGGGCGGAAGGCCCGGCCCCGGCCTCTCCAGCGGCCGAACCCGGCTCCTCGCTTCCGCCTTGGGAGACTCAGCCGGACGATCCCGCCGCTGGCGGCGGCGGCTCCATGCGCGGCTCGGACGCGCCGTGGGAGGCGGATACCGTTGCCACTCACCCGCAGACTCCCGCCTCAGGGCCGGATACGGAGACGCAACCCCAGGCCGCTGAGGAGCCCGCTTCCGGGCCGGCTCCAGAGTCGGCTTCCGGGCCAGTTTCCGGGCCGGCTCCAGAGCCGGCTTCCGGGCCAGTTTCCGGGCCGGCTCCAGAGTCGGCTTCCGGGCCAGTTTCCGGGCCGGCTCCAGAGCCGGCTTCCGGGCCAGTTTCC
>JAIRZX010000039.1 GCA_031267005.1 Deltaproteobacteria bacterium | reverse complement strand
AAAGCGCTGAAATCTGGAAAAAGGGAAATGTCCCGCAGGTTGTTGAGCCTGGAAAACACGCCCATCCTGGAAAACTTAGTGACTCCGGTAATGAAGGCGAACTTGATGTGTTTTTCTTGAACTTTTATCTGCGTGTAAAAATCTTGCATGACGATCCGCGTATCAATCAGCAGATTCTTGTCACATGAACGTTTCTCCCTGCCGATAATGCTTATGACGGGGGCGTCGTACTCATCCAAGAGGAGGACTGCCTTTTGACCGCTCGCCTCATGGACGTCCTGAATAAGACAAGAAAAGGCATCGGCGCAATCTACGCCACGCAAGGGAACTTGATGCCGCTTAGCTATTATTCCAAGACGCCTCATGATTCTGTTTTGTAAAATTATAGCGCTTTCGCTGCCGGCCACGGCTGACATGTCCAGACTGACGACAGGGCAGGCGACAAAATTAGGGGAACACATATCTTTTTCGGCTGCGAGGCCCCGGAAAAGATCTTTGCGCCCCGAGTAGAAGGCATCGAGCGTATTAACAGTAAGGGACTTGCCGAAACGGCGGGGGCGGGCGCAAAAGACGAACTGGCCGGCCTTCTCGAGGTCAGTGATAAATTTCGTCTTGTCAACGTAGACTGCCTGTTTTTCCCTCAGGTTTTCAAAGTCGGCTATCCCAAGGGGAAGAACGGGTAAATCCTGGGTCATTTGATTAGCATTCCGGCTTTGGGGCTTCAAGACAGTTGAGGCGTCAGTATTACCTTTTCCGTTTATACAACATTCATGATTTCAAATCAATTCTTCGATTGTTTAGCGGTTTTAGGCGTTGCGGACCCACGGCGGGATCAAGCCTGACCGCCTGACGTTCCGCCGAAGTCCGCTGTTTCGGACGGACCGGCTTGCGGCGGAGCCTATGCCGCCAATGCCGGGAGGCAGGGTCCGCGCGGAGCGGCCCCTAATTTTTGAACTAAGGTAACCGCAGGGTAATCCGCTGAGAACCCCTGCAGACTCCGTTATCGGCGAACTCCTCCCCCCGTAACCCAGCCCAGAGAACCGGCTTTCCGCAGCTTTAAACATTTTGGTTCCGACGGGAAGCCGCCGGTCCCGATTTTTCCGGCCGCAGCTCCCTCCCCCGGCATTTCCCGTGCGCCGGGCCCGAGCCGTGCCTCGCGCCTTAGGCCCCTGCCACGGCCCGGTTCGCACAGGCCGCGGTTGCCTGAGCGCCCGACCGGGTTCCCGGAAGCATGCCGGCCCGCCCGTGCCTCCCCTCCTCCCCGAGTCGCCCGCGTCCCCCGGCGAGGGGCTTCCGGTCGCCTCCGACGGGGATCTCCCGGAGTCAGGCTGATGCGTAATTGACTGGCTGGCGCAAAACTCTTTTCATCAATCGTATCCAAGCCGCAAGCCGGAGCCTGGTTTAACCGGAAGCCCAAAGAGGCTCTCGCCAGCGCGGGCGCGGCCTGCCTGCCTGCCTGCCTGCCTGCCTGCCTGCCGCCGACGGAATTGGAGGATTGGTTCCGCCGCGAAAACCCTGCGGCCCCCGCGAAATGGAAACCCTGCGCCCCCTACGGAGCCGAACGCTCCATGATCGGAGGGGCGGCCATAGCCCCCCCCCCGCCGATTCGAGCGTATTCGTTCACGGGCTCAATGGAGCTGCTGTCCCGTGGCAGGCTGGAGGAGGCCCCGGGTTATGGGGGGAGGCAACCCGCAGGCCGGTGGCGGGGGAGGCATTCTGCCCCGGAAACAGATACCTCGGGGCACGCTCACGCTCTCTGGGCGCCAATGCGGGCGGACAGGAAGAGACGAGAGGGTTTCCGCAGTGGAATCAAGGGTTCGGGCCCGTCGGGAGGTTCGGGCTCAACGGGCGCCCTTGGCGTCGCTGTAAAAAATATGCCGCAGCCTGTTCAGGAAGTACAAGCCGAAAAGGTACGCCGCCGCGGCCTTGCCGCAGTAGACGGCGTAGCCCCTGGCGTACAGGAACAATACGGCGGCGCAGGCTGCCGGGAGCCAGAAGGGCATTTCCGCCAGGCGCCTCCGGGAGCCCCCGTTCAGGACCCAGAGGAACGCCCCTAAGTCCCATAAGCTGATGGCGAAATTCATTATTCCCTTGGGCTCGAAGGCCATGGAGCCGTCGGCGTAGGAGCCGAACAGCCCGGAAAACCCGAAGAACCATGCGGAAAGGGCCGCGGCCAGGACGCAGGGAATCGCGTTCGCGGAAATGAAACGCGGCCCGTAGAAAGGGTCCAGCTCCCGGCGGACCCAAGCCTCTGCCCTCCAGAAGGGGGAGTCGGGCAAGGGCTCGCGGCCCCAGAAGCCCCCCGCTGGAAGCGGCCCCGCCTGGAGCGGGCGGCCTTGGGGGCCGGCGGCTCCGGCAGTTCCGGCAGTTCCGGCAGTTCGGGCTGTTCCGGCGGCTCCCCCGGCTCCGGCAGTTCCTGCGTCTCCGCCCGCTCCCGGGCTTCCTGCCGCTCCGCCCGTTGCGGCCACGCCGAAGGCCGTCGGGGCCGAAGCCCCTTGCCGTCCCGGGCCGCCCCGTAAGGCCGCCGGGCCGCCGCCGCCCACGCCTCCGCCCGGATTGCCTCCCGGCGGGCCGCCGCCCCGCGGGTTGCCCCCGCCCGGTCGGAAGCCCCCTCCCCCGGACGGCGGCCATCCGCCTCCGCCTCCGCCTCCCCATCCGCCTCCGCCGGGACGGAAGGGCGGGAAGACGGACTGCCGCTCCTTCATGGCCTCCACAGCGTCCAGGAAGTCCTCGGCCGAGGCGCCCGCAAGCTTCACGCGGCCGCCCGCGGCCTTCCAGGGCTCCAGCCCCGGCAGCTCCTTCCCCACGCCCGCCTTGAGCGCCCCCGAGGAGGAGAGGAGCGCGAGTGCGCCCAGGCCCTCCTCGTAGCCTGCGGGCTCCGACATGAGCTCGCAGACCTCGCGGGGGAGCACTGCCTTCCGGGGCACTAGGGTCCAGAAGCGGTTCCAGGTGAGAAGCGGCGCTCCGGCGTGGAGCGCGAAGAGGAGCGCGTCCGGCCCGGGCGCGGGCGTCTCCCGCAGACCCCAGACGAAGGCCTCGGGGTTCAGGGCGGCGTCCAGCCCGGAGCGCAGGGTTCTCGCGTTTACCGGGGCCCCGAAGGCCAAAAGCGCCTCCAGGGTGCGGTCGAGGGGGTTTCCGGCCTTGCGGGCTAAGCCCGGGAGCGCCCCAAGCCCGCCGGAGAGGAGCTCGTCCAGGTACAGCCCGGAGGCGGTCCCGCCGCCGGCCCGTCCCGGGGCGGGGGGCCCTCCCCCGGCGGAATCCGGGGAGCGTCCCGGGGCCCGGGCCCCGGCCCCCGCCCGCCCCCCCGGGCCCGGCGGGGCCCCGCCGGCCGCGGCGCCGGGTGGGCTCCCGGGGCGGGGG
>JAIRZX010000704.1 GCA_031267005.1 Deltaproteobacteria bacterium | reverse complement strand
GTGCTGGCGCTTCAGCCTGATCGCTGGCGTCGGCTTCCGAATTGGCCTTCGCCTCGGCTTCCGCCTTGGCCCTGGCCTCCTCCTCGGCCTTGGCTGCCGCTTCAGCCTGAACTCTGGCGTCCGCTTCCGTTTTGGCCTTCGCCTCGGCTTCCGCCTTGGCCCTGGCCTCCTCCTCGGCCTTGGCTGCCGCTTCAGCCTGAGCCCTGGCGTCCGCTTCCGTTTTGGCCTTCGCCTCGGCTTCCGCCTCGGCCCTGGCCTCCTCCTGGGCCCTGGCTTCCGCCTCCGCAGGCGGGGCGGCGGCGCCACCGGCCGCAGGTGGCGGGGGTTCGGGGGCCGAGGGCTCGTCTTTGGCCTTGCGGCCGAACAGCGAGCTTAAAAAGCCCCGCTTCTTGGCGGCCTCAGGCTGGGTGCCCTCCCCGCCGGGGGACGCGGCGCCCGGCGGCGCCTCGGGGGGCGTTACGGCTGAAGGGGGCGGCCCGGGGACGGTTCCGTCCGGCGAGGGGGCCCCGGGGGCGGCTTCGGCGGGGGGGGGCTTCTTGGGCCCCTTTCTTCGGAAGAAGTCGAACATCAGCGTGTGAGGGCCTCCGCCTGGGACATGCTGACGCTGACAAGCCTGGAGACCCCGGGGGTCTCCATGGTGACGCCGTAAAGGGTGTCGCTTATCTGCATAGTCCTCTTGTTATGTGTGACCATGATGATTTGGGAGGACTCGGAGAGCCTCCGGAGGAGCTTGTTGAACCTGTCGATGTTGGCCTCGTCCAGGGGGGCGTCGGCCTCGTCCAGGAGGCAGAAGGGGCTGGGCTTGATGAGGTACAGCGCGAAGATGAGGGCTAAGGCGGTGAGCGCCTTCTCGCCGCCGGACAGGAGGCTCATGACGGTGATCTTCTTGCCCGGGGGATGCACGCGGATCTCGACCCCGGCGTCCAGGGGGTCCAGGCCCTCCACGAGCTTGAGCCAGCCCTCGCCCCCCTCGAAAAGCACCGGGAAGATTTCCTGGAACTTCTGGGAGGCGTTCTGGAAAGTGTCGGTGAAGCGCTTGCGGCAGACAGCGTTTATGCGGTCGATGCCTTCCTTGAGATCGCCAATGGCCTTCTGGAGGTCCAGGTACTGGGACTCCAGGCGGCCCACCTTCTGCTTGAGCTCCCTCTCCTCGTCGATGGCTTCCAGGTTCACCTCGCCTATCTGGCCCAGCCGCTCCCGGAGCTTCCTGGCCCTGGACTCCGCGTCGGCGGGCACGGGAAGCTCCGCGAAGTCCCTGGGGTCCAGGATTTCGGGAGGCTTTACGGCCGGGACGGAGGGGCCGGGCGGCGCCGGAGGGGCCGAGGCGGCCGCCGCCTCGGGTCCTGGGGAGGCGTCTGAGGTTGCGTCGGGGCCTGGGGAGGCGTCTGGGTTTGCGTCGGGGCCTGGGGAGGCGGCCGCCGGGATCCTGCCGGGCGCGGGTGGGGAGACGTCGGAGTCGGGGTTGCGCGAGTATTCTAACCCCTCGACCGACCGGACCGCCAATGTTTCTTCCTGGCCCGCCTCGGGGCCAGGGGCCGCAGGGGCGTCCGCCTTCCGGGCGGCAACGCCGGGGGTTTCCGAGCCTCCGGCGCCATCTGCGGCTTCGGGCCCGGGGGCCGGTCCCGCCGGGTCCCCCAGAGCCTCAGTCCCGGCAAGTTCCGTTAAGTCCCCGGGCCCCTCCGAGTTCTCCGGCTCCACAGGGTTCCCAAGCCCTTCCGGATCCGTCGGGGGCACCGGGTTCGCAGGCCCTTCCGGGTCCTCCCGAACTCCCTGACCCTCCGGCCCTTCCGGGTCCCCCCGAACTCCCTGGCCCTCAGGCCCCTCCGTGTCCTCCGGGTCCTCCCGAACACCCTGCCCCTCCGGTTCCTCCTGCCCCTCCGGCTTTTTCGGATCCTCCGGCTCTTCCGGATCCTCGCCGGGGATCCGGAATTCCGCGTGCCAGTCCCTCAGGAGGTTGTCCTTGATCCTGGCGAGCCTGTAGTCCGCCTCCAGGAGTTCCTTCTCCAAGGCGTTCAAGGTCTCCTGGCCCTCTTCTCGGTTCTTGCGGGCGGCGCGGAGCTCGTCTTCCTTCGCGGCGAGGCGCGCCCTTATGGCGTCCTTCTCGCCGCGGAGGCCTTTGAGCTTCTCGCGGGCCTCCTCGATTTTTTCGGGAAGCCCCCCGGACTCTGCCTCCAGCTCGTTTATCTTCGCCGAAAGCCCCTCCGCCTGGGCCCCCTGCCTGTCGGCCTCGGCCTCCAGGGACTTCCTGCGGGAGTCCAGGTTCCCCAGGAAGTTCAGCACTCCCTTAAGCTCCCGCCTGGCGCCTTCGAGCTTCTCGGCGGCGCTGTCCGCGGCCCTCCTCGCCGCTGACTCGCGTTCCTGGAGCTCGCCCAGGGCCTCCGAGGCCTCGCGGGATCGGAGGCGCAAGGCCTCAAGCTCCCCCGCCATCTCCGAGAGCCTGGCCTCCAGGAGCCCCTTCTCCTTTAAGAACCTCTCCCGCTTCTCCGAGGCGGCCGCTATGTCCCGTTCCACCCGTTCCCGCTCGGTGTTGAGCGATCCGGCGCGGATCTTGAGCCCCTTCTCTTCGGCCACCGCCTCCACCAGCCTCCCGTCCGCCTTGGAGACGTCGGCCATGAGGGCGTTCTTCTGGGCAATCTTGGACGCCATCGCCCCTTCGGCAGCTTCCGAGGCCTCGCGGGCTTCGGAAGCGCGGGCGTCCAGGGCCTCCTGCTCGGATCTGGCCGACGCCAGCGCCCCGGCGGCCTCCTCCTTCTCGCGGAGGCGGGCCAAAAGCCCCTTGCCGCCGCCGGAACCTTTCCCGCCCTCCCGGCGGGCGCCGCCCGCCAGCACGCGCCGGGACACGAAGCTCCCGTCCCTCGCCAAAAGCACCGTGCCGTCTTCGAGCGTTTCCGCGAGCATTTCCAGCGGATCCGCCAGGCCTTCGCCCGCCGAGCCGGGCCCGGAGGGCGGCGGGGAAGGCCCAGGCTCGGCGCCGGACGGGCCCGGGTTGGCGACCGGGGGCGGCGGCTGGGCGGAGGACGGGCCCGGCGAGTCGGCGGAGGACCCCGGCTGTGCGCCGGAGTAGCCCGGGGGGCCGCCGCCTTCCCCGCCGCCCTCCGGGGCGCCGGGGGCGTCCGCCAGTTCGATCTTCCCCCCCAGGAGGGCCTCGGCCAGGGGGAGCCCGTCCAGCTCGCTTTCGATCACGAAGCCGTAGACCCCCAGCCGGTTCCGGCGGGCAGCCGCGAGCGCCTTCGCGGCGGCCCGCCTGTCCCGGACCAGGACCCAGCTCAGGCGCGCGCCCAGGCAGGCCTCGGCCGCCTCCTCGCCGCCCGGGGGGATTTTCACGCTCTCGGCCACCGGGCCCACGATCCCGCAGCCCTTGAGTTCCGGGCGGCCCAGGAGATCGCCTATCTCGTGGGGATGCCAGGAGAAGGAGGCCTCCAGGCTCTCCAATGTCTCCAGGCGGGCTTTAAGACCCGCGGCTTTGGAGTCAGCCCTGCCGCACTCGGCGCGGGCGGCCTCGTAGGCTTTCCTGGAGGAGGCGGCGGCCTCCCTCAAGGCCCCAGTTTCCCCGTCCAGGGCGGCCAGGTCGTCCTCCAGGCCCTTCTTGAAGCGGGCCCGGGAAACGGCCTTGTCCGAGGCGGCGGAAAGGGTGTGCTCCATCTCGTTTTGCTCGAGTTCCAGGGAGCGGCGTCGGCCAGCCAAGTGCTCGGCCAGGCTCTCGGCCCCGGCCAGCCCCTCGCCGGCCCGAGCCAGGGAGTCCTTCATGCCGTCCAAAGAGCGGGCCGAGGCCCTGGCCGCAATATCCGCCTGCTCGAAGGCGCGGCGGGCTTCAGCAAGCTCCTCCCCCGCCCCCTTGGCCCGGGCGGAGAGCCCCTCGGCCTCGCCCTCCATCCCGGCGCTCTCGGCCTCCAGGCGGGCGGCGTCGCGCTGGAGCGTCTCCCTCTCGCCGTCCTGGCCGGCGAGTTCCTTCAGCGCGGCCTCCCTGCGCTCCGAAGCGTCCTTCAAGGACTCGCGCAGGTGGCCCAGCTCCGTTAACGCCTTGGAGTGGCGGCCGTCCAGTCCGTGGAAGGCGCCGAGCCCGTCTTCCAGGAGCAAGTCCGCCCGGCCGTCCTCCAGTTTCAGCCCCTCCGCCTCCAGCTCGAGCTCCGAGGCGCGGGCAATAAGGGAGCGGGCGAGCTCCAGCGCCTCGCCGCGTTCGGCATCGAGCTTCCCGCGCCGCTCGCCGTGCTCCAAAAAGCCCCGGCTGGCCAGCGCGAGCTCGAGGCCTTTAAGCTCGTCGCGTATGGACTTGGAGCGGGCCGCCTTGGCCGCCTGGCGGGCTACCTGGGCCAGGCGCTTGGAGTTCTCGGCCATGACCAGGGCTACGGTCTCGAGGTTCCTCGACGCCGAGTCGATTTTCTTCTCCGACTCCTTCCTCTGCTCCTTGTAGCGGGTGATGCCGGCCGCCTCGTCCAGGAGGAGCCTCCTCTCCTCCGGGCGGGCGTCCACGAGCCTCCCGACCCGCTCCTGCTCGATTATGGCGTAGGACCTGGTCCCCATGCCCATCTCGATGAAGAAGCGCATGACGTCCTTCAACCTCGCCTGGGAGCGGTTTATGAGGTACTCGCTGTCCCCCTGGCGGTAGAGCCTGCGCGTCACTGAGATTTCGGCGGGCCCGCGGCCGGTCTCCCTCGCGAGGGTCAGGACCACCTCAGCCAGGGCGGAGGCGTTCTTCCCCTTGGAGCCGCTGAACAGCAGGTCCTCCATGTTCCGGGCCCTCAGCATCTTCGGGCTCTGCTCGCCCATTACCCAGCGGATGGCGTCTATGATGTTGCTCTTCCCGCAGCCGTTCGGGCCCACCACGGCGCTTATGCCGGCGCCGAACGGCACCACGGTCCTTTCCGTGAAGGACTTGAAGCCGGCTATCTCTACGCGCTTGAGGTACATCATGGTCGTTGCCGGCAGGGGGGCGCGGCCCGGAAGCCGGGCCCGCGCGAGGGACGGTGAAGGGCGCTGGGCGTGGACAGGGACTGGGACTGGGACTGTGACTGGCACGGGGACGGGTGCCCGGGCTGTGGCTGCCACGGGCGCGGGCGCCAGGGCTGTGGCTGCCACGGGCGCGGGGACAAGGGACTGGCACGGGCGCGGGCATGAGAACAGGGACGGGACGGGACGAGGACAGGACGGGTTCCCGATGGGTGAGGCCTGGGCGGGGTTACGGGCGGGGAGGCGGTAATGCCTGGCCCGGAGTCCCGGCACGGGAAAGGGGAGGCTCGCGGGCGGGGCCCCTGAAGGCCGCGCTGTGGATGGAGCGCCCGTTGCCTGCGGGAGCTTTCGCGAGAGTTCGGGACAGGCTCCGGACAGGGGCTCCGGAGGGGCAGAAAAGGCCTCCCGCGACCCGCGAGGCCAGCGCCGTCCGCGCCAAGGCCGCGCCGTCCGCGCGAGTCCAGTGACGTACGGGCGATGGCCGTGCCTTCAGCGCAAGCCTGCATTATGGCACATGCCGTCATTTCGGGAAAGCCGCCGCCGTTAGTCCCTACGGCAGCGGCAAGGATGCCATTCGGGGCGAAGCCGCGCGTCCGGGCCCGCGCGGCTTCCGGACCGGGGACGGCTCCCCGGGAACGGGTACCGGAAACGGGATATTCCTGAGCCGGAGGCCCGGAAGCTGGATCAGCCGACCCGGAGGCTCGGAAGCGGGATATGCCGAGCCGGGAACCACGGGCTCGGGAGCCTCTCGCCTGGGACCGCAGGGACGCGGCGCCGAACCAGGCAGGCGGAGGGCTTCCGCCCGTACCCTCCCGTAGCAGTCCGGGCCGTTCGGTTACAGGCGGTTCGTTGCCGGCAGTTCGTACAGATAAAGATCGTAGGAGCCTTATCCGCGCCTCGCCGCTGAGCTTTGGCGGGCTCGGCTGCCAAAGGTGTCCCGGCGGGCGTCGGCCGTCGGCTCAGGGGACATCAGGCTCTGCGACGCCAGGGGACCCTATCCTGCGAATTCCGCGCCTCGCCCTTGAACCGCGTCAGGCTCTCTCTGCTGAAACTTGCCCAGCCTTGGACCCCGCTTTGGAAAGGGTGAATCAGGGAGTAAGAAAAGAGGAAATCCGGGAAAACCAAGCTTCGGGGGGGGGAGACGGACCTCCGGTCGCGCCTCCTTCCCCTGGCGGCCCGCGTCGGTGTCCAGATTTCCGGGGGTGGCTTCCCTGCGCCGCAGGGGGAAGGCCCGGTTGGCGTCCGGCCTTCCCCGGTCCAGCCTGGGGCGGCTGCGGCCTCGGCCCTCCCCGGTCCAGCCTGGGGCGGCTGCGGTTGCGGCCTCGGCCATCTCTGCCCGGTCCGGCGAGGCGTTTCCGCCGCGTCATGTGGCCCTCCCGTCCCGTCGTTCCGCTCGTCCCGTCGTTTCGTCCGCTCCGCTCGCCTCGTCCGCGCCGTTGCGGGCTGTCCATTCTCCGGTCCGGGGGTTTGTCCCGGGCTTCTTGCGGGCTGGCTCCGCAGCTTATCCTTAATATATATGTCGGCTGGCAATTCCCGCTTCCGAGCCTGCGGCGGACTCCCGCTTCCGAAGACAGCGGGGGGCTTTCGCCCACAAGCCATCTCCCTTGCCGGGCATAAAAAAAACGGGGGGGTTCGTTTGAACCCCCCCGTCAGCGTGGTCGGGACGACTGGATTTGAACCAGCGGCCCCCTGAACCCCATTCAGGTGCGCTACCAGGCTGCGCCACGTCCCGTCGACCGGCCCTGGCGTAGGGCCTTGCTGGCTTCGGCGCCACACCCCCGTCCCGCCCGATTGGACGGAGGCGGGGGCAAGTCACGAAGCGAAGGGTATGTTAATGCAAACGGCGGTCAAAAGCAACAACGAAAAGCCACAGGCCCGCGCCCGGCTGCTTTGGCGGCTGGCGGGCAATCCGGCGTCGGGGACCGGGCTGGTTGCCCCGCCGGGCCGGTTTCTTGTATCCACCGGGAGCCTGTTTCGCAGCGGTGGGATTATTTTTGTTAAATTGCTCCGTACGCGTTTGAAAATGACGGAGAATCCGCGCCTTGGCCCGAAACGCGGCTTGCGGGCGACGCGGGGCGCGCCTTTACGGGGGCGTACGGCTCCGCGGCAAGCCTTGGCCCCGCTCCCGAACCGACCGTCCCGCGCCGTCCCGGACGCCTTGAAAAAGGGCGCCGCGAGGGCGGGCGCTCCAATTGGGAGTGCCTCTGGCTGGAAAAGCGACAACCCCTTGGGTATATCCTTTCATTGCGGAAACCCTTCAATTTCCTGCCCACAGCCAGCCGGGCTGCGGGAGGCGGGGCGCCGGGCCACCGGCCTTCCAGAACGCCTTGCGGTACCGGGCTTCCGCCGCCAGGTTCTCCCCGCGCCCCGCACGGACCCGATTTGCCTCGAATCCACGCCGAGATGCCTTCCTTCGGACTCCGTGCCTGGGCACCTGGTCGGCCCGAAATGCGGCTCCCAGGCAACACGGGACGTGCCGATCCGGAAAGGCCGGCTCTGCCGCCGAGACCGGGCGCCAACCCCGTGCCTCGCATCCAGTGCCGTTCCGTCCCGCGAAGTCTCCGCAACCTGAAGAAAAGGGCTCCGAAAGGGTAGCCGGGGGTGTGACGGGACCTTCGGAAAAACCGGGTCTTCACAACAATGCATGTCCGGGGGGGCAGAGCCTGCGGGATTAAATTGAATTTGTTAAAATAACTTTGGCGTAACACCTTAGAGCACTTAGAGTTTTATTAATTTCGGTTTAATAAATTCATTACATCTGTTTTTTTGGCAAAACGGCTTCTGGCACACACCTTTCAAACTAAATGTCAACATATAGCCCAACATCTTGTGGCATCCGATCGGGGGGGGGACGGGAAAGAGCCTGGAGGGGAGTGGGCGGGATGAGGGCCTGAAGGGCTAGCTGAGAAGAACTGAGGGCTGGAAGGAAAGTGTCCGGTAGCCTGGAAGACGTGAAAAGAGAGGAGCGGGGGGCCTGTTCTTCAACAGCAACCCACATTCTAGCCGATACTGGTGACACAAGGCAGGAGCTGTCTAGACTTCCTGGCCATGACCATGAACGGATACTCCCGGTGAACGCCCCTTCCGGGATAGCGGGTAGCTCCCGGACGCTGGTGGGGGTCCCGTTTCCGGACCCGTACGAATTTAAGCACTGGTGCCGGGAGATGTCCTTCAGGCCAGTCGAGAGGATGGAGCGGGGTATCCCTTCTCGTGACGGGAGGGACGGAAGCAATAAAACGGCGGCGCGTCCCCCGTGTACGGTTGCGCCAGGAGGACCGCTGAAGCCGTAGCGCAGGGGGGAAGTGGGTATTTTTGCGGCCTTGCGGCTGTGATAGAATGAACCGTCTGACGAAACGGAAACGGCGCCTGCCCCGGCTCCGCTCCAGGCGCGCCTTTTCGCGGGGGGGGGACGGTCCGCCTAGCGGCCGGGAAGGCTCCGGGCGGGAGCAGGGAACCCTTCCAGGCCCCCTGAAGGAACCTACTGTCCCCGCGCTGGCCCCCGCCGGGGAGGGACGCCGCGCCGTAAGCCGGGGAGCCGACGGGCGGCGGGAGGCGGAAGTTCGCGATGAGACTCGCAAGGGCGCGGATCAGGGGATTCCGGAGCGTAATCGACTCCGGGTGGATCGAGTTCGAGGAGTCCCTCACCGTCCTGGCCGGATCGAGCGACTCGGGGAAGAGTTCGCTCCTCGAGGCCGTCCATCTCTTGAACCCTTCCGACGGTGCCTTTTCCTACGATCCCCTCCGCGACTACCCCCGCAGGCTGTACGTGGACGACATCATGAGGGGGGGCGTGGACAGGGGCGCCTTCACGGTGAGCGAGGGGCTTTTCGTCCCCTCCGCCGAGGAAAAGGAGCTTCTCCCGGAGGGTTTCCGGGACGTTTTCTTCGCCTGCGGGGTGCGCATGGACGGGAGCCGGTGGCAGGAGCTATGCGGTGTCCCCCCGGCCCCGGAGTGGGGCTCGCTCGCCGAAGACGTCGAGGCGCTGGCCTCCGGCGCGGGTGGCGAGGCCGCCGAGGAGGGCAGGGCCCTTTCCGGGGCGTTCGGGGAGGCGCTCCGGTCCGAGGGCCCGGTCGCGCAGGCGGACGCCCGGAGGGCGGCGGGCATCCTGGGCCTCATGGACGCCTTGGCGCTCCGCGCGGGACTTGCCGGCGCCCCCGACGAGCGCTTCGAGAAGCTGAAGCGGAGGCTGGCCGTTCCGCTGGCGCTGGAGTCCGCTGCGGAAAAGTGCCGGTCCCTGCTCCCCCGCTTCGTCCTGGTCAGGCCAGGCGGCTTGCGCCTGAGTTCGGAGGTGTCCCTGGATCCGGTCCCCCCGGGCCAGGAAGCGGGCGGGCCGGGGAAGGGCCGGGCGGCGAGCTATCCGGATCTCTGCCTTTTGAGGTACGTCGGCCTCGATCCCGGCGGCGCGGCCGCGGGTCCAGGAGGGGGGGAGCTGGACGGGCCGGACGGAGCACTGGCGGCAGGCCCCCCCCCTACGAGGGGGCCGGAGGCCGCGCCTGGCTGGCGCGGGTACCCTCCCGGCGAGTTCAGGGCTTTTTTGAACCACGCGGGGGTGAGGCTCACGAGGGACCTGGCCAGCTGCCTCAGGCCGGACACGGCCTGGTACGGCGCGAACAGCCTGGCCCTGGCTGCGGAAGGGCCTTACTTGAAGGTGCTTTCGCCGGATCCGGACGGGGTCGAGATAGATCTTTCGCAACGTCCGGCGGCCTTCCAGGAGATGGTGGCCCTCTGCGTGGTGGGCCTGGCCGAGGCCGCCCGGGGTGGCGCCGTCCTGCTCCTGGACGATCCCGGGCTGGGGCTTCAGGACAGCAGGCGGAGGGGTTTCATGGAGGGCATGGGGGCCCTTTCCGAGAGATGCCAGACGATCCTGGCCACTCATTCCTTCCAAATGGCGGGGGAGGGGGAACAGGGCTCCGTGCGCACCGTCGTGAGGGCCGGGTCCTCGGGCGGCACGTCCGTCGCCCGCGTGGCCGCGGCGGCGAAGCCATTCGTCTTGAAAGGGAGCGGGCGGGGCGTCGTTCCGGCCCTGACGGCGGGCCCCGGTCCCGCCCCGGGTGCCGATAGCCCCGATTCCGGCCCGGGCGGGGGGCCCCCCGGGCCAGACCGATCCGGCGGCCAAGACGCCGTCGGCGGCAACGGCCCCGAACCCGCCCCGGGCGAGGGTAGCCCAGGTCCCGCCAGTCCCGCCGGGTATGCTCCTGGTCCTGGCGAAGGGAACCCCGGACCCGCCAGTACCGCAGGGCCTGTTCCAATTTCGGTTGCAGGAAGCCCCGGGCCGGTCGTGAGCGGCGTTAACGCTGAACAGGCCAGGGTTAGCGATTACGCTCTCCCGTCTTTCCGGATCTTGAAAAACAAGTACCTCGTAGTGGAAGGCATAAGCGACTGCTGGTACCTTGCCGCGATATCGTCTTTGGTGGCGGCGGCGGCCGAGAAAAGACCCCTGAGCGATTTCGTTGCGTGGCACCCCGCGAATTCGGCAAACAACATCAAAAACACTGTTTTGATGTTGCAGTCCAGCGGGCTAAAGGCCGCCGTGCTTTTCGACTCCGACCAAGCGGGCAACGACGCCTCCAAACAGGCGGACTTGGTACAGCTCCTGGGCGACAAGAAGATTTTACACGCGGGGGATTTCTATGCCGGCGAAGTGAAGGACGTCGAGATGGAGGAGCTCATTAGGGAGACTTTGGTGGCCGTGGCAAGTGAAGAGCTGAAACTGGACGTCACGAACGATTCAAAAGCGTATAGGAAGACGCCCATAGCGCATATCTTCGTGAAAAACGGCAATTGCCATAATCAGTTCCGGAAGCCGAGGCTTGCCGCGGCCTTCGCCAGGTGGGCCCAGACGAGGAAGCTCTCTGATCTGACGGATGCCGAGCAACAGACCTGCATCTCGCTGATGAAGGCCATCAACAAGGCACTTCTATGAGGACCTGCAGTTGCGCCGAAAGCGGCCCCGCCAAGGGCGGGAACGGGCGAAGACTTGCCGTGTCCTTTGCCCTTCCTTGCCGACGCGGACGGATTCGCCCGCATTCCGTCAGCGCTAACATAAAGATCAGGCAAGAGATCTAGGCATTAATAGCGCCAATATTAA